>CAVFEZ010000007.1:46687-68897 GCA_963621665.1 Akkermansia muciniphila
GAGGGACGCAACTGCTGGTCGCGGTACATCTTGAATTCAGACTTGAAGGAGCGTGTGGTGTCTATGCCTGCAGCCTGGGCGGCAAGCACCTTGAGCTTGTAGTTGATGAAAAGGTCGACGTACTCGTCGACGCTTTTCTTGTCGACAACCGTTTCCGAGTTGTTCTTGTTGTAGGAATACTCAAATTCCGACCTTGATACGGGTACACCGTTGACGGTCATCACCGTAGGGTCTACCTGGGCGACAGCTACTCCTCCGAGAAGCAAGAGGAGGAGGGCCAGCAGCATGTTGTTCTTCATCTATAATTGCATAAGGGCGTGTACTACATTTCCACGCTTTTGTTATTAGCCGAGAAAGTCACCATTCCGCAAAGATGCCGCCTTGCGGAATGATGACAGATGACAGGCTATCGGTTATTGTTGTTGTACTGTCCGATTTTACTCGTGACGCGAGTAGTTGGGTGCTTCACTGGTGATGGTGATGTCGTGCGGATGGCTCTCCAGTACACCGGCGCTGGTGATGCGGGTGAATTTGGCATTGTGCAGCAGGTCGATGGTCTGTGCGCCGCAGTAGCCCATGCCCGAGCGGAGTCCGCCGATAAGCTGGTACACCACTTCCTGTACGGTACCTTTGTAGGGCACGCGTCCTGCGATGCCTTCAGGTACAAGTTTCTTCACATCCTTGGTACCGGCCTGGAAATAGCGGTCCTTGGAACCGTTCTCCATGGCTTCGAGCGAGCCCATACCGCGGTAGCTCTTGAACTTACGTCCGTTGAAGATGATGGTATCGCCGGGGCTTTCCTCTGTACCTGCCACGAGCGAACCGATCATCACGCTGCTACCACCGGCTGCCAGAGCCTTGACCACATCACCGGAATAGCGGAGTCCGCCATCGGCAATGAGGGGAACGCCCGTACCCTGGAGTGCGCTATATACGTCATAGACTGCGCTCAACTGGGGAACACCGACGCCGGCTACCACGCGGGTGGTGCAGATGGAGCCTGGCCCGATACCCACCTTGACGGCATCGGCACCGTTGTCAACAAGCATCTTTGCGGCTGCGCCTGTGGCCACATTGCCCACGACGATATCTACATTGGGGAAGGAAGCCTTGGCCTCTACCAGTTTTTCGATAACATATTTGGAGTGTCCGTGTGCGGTATCGATAACGATGGCATCGGCACCGGCCTCAACGAGAGCGGACATACGGTCGAGCGTATCTACAGTGACACCGACTCCGGCGGCCACACGCAGACGGCCTTTCTCGTCCTTGCAGGCCATAGGTTTGTCTTTGGCTTTGGTGATATCCTTGTAGGTGATCAAGCCTACCAAGTGGTTATCCTTGTCTACAACGGGCAGTTTTTCAATCTTGTTTTCCTGCAGTATCTGTGCGGCGGCAACAAGGTCGGTCTGCTGGTGGGTAGTGACAAGGTTTTCATGGGTCATCACGTCATCGATGAGTTTGTCGAGATGGCGTTCGAAGCGGAGGTCACGGTTGGTAACGATACCCACGAGATGGTTTTCGTCGTCTACCACGGGAATACCTCCGATATGGTACTCGGCCATGATGTCGAGAGCGTCCTTCACGGTACTTCCACGACGGATGGTCACCGGATCGTAGATCATGCCGTTCTCGGCACGCTTCACGATGGCCACTTGGCGGGCCTGCTCCTCAATGGACATATTCTTGTGTATCACACCGATACCGCCTTCGCGGGCGATGGCAATGGCCATTGCCGACTCTGTGACGGTGTCCATGGCAGCCGTCACAAACGGTACGTTCAGGCTGATGTGACGCGAGAACTGTGTTTTCAACTCTACTGTCTTCGGCAACACCTCTGAGTAAGCGGGAATGAGAAGGACGTCATCGAAGGTCAGACCGTCCAGTACAATTTTATCTGCAACAAATGATGACATATAATAACTTAAAAAATTTATTGCGTGCAAATTTAGCAATAAAAATCCACACCAGGGCAACGCCCTTCCCATTTTCGTGTCTTGTTAATGCTATTTAACGCCACCACTCACGCCTTCCTGCACCGCCGCTTACAGGCGTGCCGATATATGCGTGTGCGGATCAGTTGGCCACTTCAGAGAGGAACTTGATGCGCACGAGACGTATCTCGTTGTCCTCATAATATTCTCCAAGTTCGCTGATTGCCCCTTCCATGGCCTCGTCAGGATTGGCGAAGTCGCGGTTTTCCTGAAAGAACTCGTAGATTTCCTCTATCTGGTCATCGTCGAGAAAACTCTTCAGATAGTAGTCGATATTGATTCGGACACCGTTCTGCACGAGCACGTCTATCTTGTCGAGCAGTTCCTCGTACTCCCATCCCATCATCTTCGCAATCTCGTCGAGCGGCAGTTGGCGTTCGATGTAGGTGACGAGTTTCTGGATGTTCGTACTCTTGGGTGCCGAGCGGAACACGAACTCCTCAGGACGCAGAATCTCGTTCTCCTCACAATACTTGCGGATAAGGTCGCAGAAAGGTTGACCATAGCGCTTGGCCTTGCCCATGCCGACGCCCTGTATGTTGTGGAGTTCCTTGAGGGTGACGGGGTAGAGGGTGGCCATCTGTTCGAGCGAGACATCCTGAAAAACGACATAGCCAGGCAAGTTGAGTTTGTGGGCCACGCTCTTGCGCAAATCCTTGAGCATGGCGTAGAGTTGGGGATCGAGCACGGCCTTTCCGCCCTGCTCCTCGTCGCCGTCATCGCCATGGAAATCGCGGTCTTCGACAATCATGAAAGACTGCGGATGGCTGATGAACCGGCGGCCGCCGGCCGTCACCTTCAGTATGCCGTAGTTTTCCACTTCCTTGTTGATATAGCCCGAGATGATTCCCTGCCGGATGACCGGGTTCCAGAGTTTCGGATCGGCATCCTCGCCGTCGCCGAACACATCGAGCTGGTCGTGCTTGTGTGACACGATTTCGTCGGTGGCCCGTCCCTTGACAAAGTCGATGATATAGTTTTGCCGGAAATTTTCCTTGGTGGCAAGAATGGCCTTGAGCACGATGACAAGGAGGTCCTTGCCTTCCCGCCGTTCTTTGGGATGGAGGCAGTTGTCGCAGTTGCCGCAGTTTTCCTGCGTGTAGGTTTCGCCGAAATAGTGGAGCAGCAGTTTGCGGCGGCACACCGACGACTCGGCATAGGCAGCGGTCTCCTGCAGGAGTTGGCGGCCGATGTCCTGCTCGGCAATGGGCTTACCCTCCATAAATTTCTCCAGTTTCTGCAGGTCGCGATGGGAGTAGAACGCGATGCACTGTCCCTCGCCGCCGTCGCGTCCGGCACGCCCGGTCTCCTGGTAGTAGCCCTCAAGGCTCTTGGGTATGTCGTAGTGCATGACAAAGCGCACGTCGGGCTTGTCGATACCCATGCCGAAGGCGATGGTGGCCACGATGACATCGATGCGCTCCATCAGAAAATCGTCCTGGGTGGCGGAGCGCGTAGCGGAGTCGAGTCCGGCATGATAGGGAGCGGCCTTGATGTCGTTGAGCCGCAGCACGGTAGCCAGTTCTTCCACTTTCTTGCGGGAGATGCAGTAGATGATGCCGCTCTTGCCTGCGTTCTGCTTGATGAACTTGACGATCTGCTTGTCGACATCCTTGGTCTTCTGCCGCACCTCGTAGTAGAGGTTGGGACGGTTGAACGAACTTCTGAATTCCTTGGCATCGGCGATGCCGAGATTTTTCTTGATATCCGTGCGCACCTTTTCGGTGGCCGTGGCGGTCAGCGCGATGACCGGTGCCTGTCCGATACGGTTGATGGTGGGGCGTATGTTGCGGTACTCGGGCCGGAAATCGTGTCCCCACTCCGAGATACAGTGGGCCTCGTCTATGGCATAGAAAGAGATCTTCATCGACTGGAAGAGGGCCTGGTTGTCCTCCTTGTTCAGCGATTCGGGGGCGACGTAGAGCAGTTTGGTCTTGCCGCTGTGTATGTCGTCGGTGACCTGCTGCACGGCCGACTTGTTGAGCGACGAGTTGAGATAGTGTGCCACGCCGTTCTCCTCGCTGAGTCCGTTGATGACGTCTACTTGGTTCTTCATCAACGCGATGAGCGGTGACACGACGATGGCCGTACCGTCCATGATGAGCGACGGCAGTTGATAGCACAGGCTCTTTCCGCCGCCAGTCGGCATAAGGACAAAGGTGTCGTTGCCGTCGAGCAGATTGCGGATGATGGCTTCCTGGTCGCCCTTGAACGAGTCGAAGCCGAAGTACCGCTTCAGTTGTTCGTTGAGATTCACTTTCGTAGTCATAGATTTGCATGGTTGCGGGGAACGGCTCTCACGAGGTCGTTCCCCGGTTAGGGGTTATTGCCGGGAGGTCATGCCGGCTATACGACGGAGAACGGTGTCAGGCCGTCTCTATCTGCTGTATGCGTGACTTTTCCATTTGGCTTTTGGCGTAATCGAGGGTCACGACAAAAGTCTTATCACCTGTCGACGGGGCTTCAAACATGGCATCGGTGATGATGGACTCCACGATGGAGCGCAGTCCGCGGGCGCCGAGTTTGTACTCCACGGCCTTGTCGACGATGAAGTCGAGTGCATCCTCGTCGAAGGTGAGTTGGATGTCGTCCATACCGAAGAGTTTCACATACTGCTTGATGATGGAGTTCTTCGGCTCGACGAGTATGCGCCGGAGTGCCTCGCGGTCGAGCGGATTGAGATAAGTGAGTACCGGCAGACGGCCGATAATCTCGGGGATGAGTCCAAACGACTTCAAGTCTTGCGGCAGGATGTACTGCATGAGGTCTTTCTGGTCGATATGGGCCACATTCTGTATCGCATTGAAACCAACGGTGTGGGTGTTGAGCCGCTGGGCAATCTTGCGCTCGATGCCGTCAAAGGCACCGCCGCAGATGAAGAGGATATTGCGCGTGTCTACATGGATGTAGTCCTGGTCGGGATGCTTGCGTCCGCCCTTTGGCGGCACGTTGACCATGGTACCCTCAAGCAGTTTGAGCAGACCTTGCTGCACACCCTCTCCGCTGACGTCGCGGGTGATGCTGGGGTTGTCGGCCTTGCGGGCAATCTTGTCGATCTCGTCGATGAAGACGATGCCGCGCTCTGCGGCTTCGAGGTTGTAGTCGGCCACCTGCAGCAGACGGGAGAGAATGCTCTCCACATCCTCGCCCACGTATCCGGCCTCGGTGAAGACGGTAGCATCGACGATGGTGAAGGGCACGTCAAGCAGTTTGGCAATGGTGCGTGCCAACAGAGTTTTTCCGGTACCTGTACTGCCCACCATGATGATGTTGCTCTTCTCGATCTCCACGCCATTGTCATCCTTGGGTTGCTGCAGACGCTTGTAGTGGTTGTATACAGCAACGGAGAGATACCGTTTGGCCTCATCCTGTCCGATGACATACTGGTCGAGGTATTCTTTGATTTCCTTGGGCTTGGGTACCTGTTTGAGTTCAAATTGGGTACTTCCCTCGTGTCTTCCTGCCTTGGGGTCGCTTATCAGACCTGAGGATTCTACTATTTGGTAAGCCTGTATTGCACAGTCACTGCAGATAAATCCCTTGACTCCGGTGATGAGCATGGGCACATCACTTTCGCCTCTTCCGCAGAAGTTGCAAACTTTTTTGGGCATTTTTGTTTTTGTTGTATGTTGTACTAACTTGTTGTCTTACTTGCTGTCTCCGCCTTTCTTACGGGTCATCACAGCGTCAATCATGCCGTAGGCCTTGGCTTCCTCTGCTGTCATCCAGTAGTTGCGGTCGCTGTCCTGCCATACTTTGTCGAAGGGAGTGTGTGAGTGTTCGGAGATGATGGTATAGAGTTCTTTCTTGAACTTCTGTATCTCACGGGCCTCGATCTCAATGTCCGATGCCTGTCCCTGTACACCGCCGAGGGGCTGGTGTATCATCACGCGGCTGTGGGGAAGGGCGTAGCGCTTGCCTTCTGTTCCCGACACGAGCAACACGGCGGCCATCGAGGCAGCCATGCCGGTACACATGGTCGACACGTCGCTGCTGATAAACTGCATGGTGTCGTATATGCCCAGACCTGCGGTGACGCTTCCGCCGGGGGAATTGAGATAGATGGAGATGTCCTTGCCCGGGTCTACGGAGTCGAGGTAAAGCAACTGTGCCTCGAGGGTATTGGCGGTATAGTCGTCAATCTCGGTACCGAGGAAGATCACGCGGTCCATCATCAGACGCGAGAACACGTCCATCTGAGTGACATTGAGCTGGCGCTCTTCAAGGATATAGGGGTTCATGTACTGTGACTGTGCCTTGATGACGTCGTCGAGCACCATTCCGTTCATGCCCAAATGGCGGGTCGCATACTTTCTAAAGTCGTTCATGATTTGTTATTGTGCGAATTGCTTTCTACCAATTATAAAAAAAGAGAGGTTACCGACTGCCTTTGCCCCTTCTTCGCAAAGGAGGCCATCAGACTGGCGGCGGAAACGCTCCGCAACTGTCTGAAATGCAGCCTACCTTGTACAAAGATAGCAAAAAAAGTCGATAACCTCTTTTATTGGAAGAAGTTTTTTTGAATTATTTCTTCATCATCTCATTGAACTCGTCGAGAGAAACTTCCTTCTCGTTGAGTTTCACGGAAGCCTTCAGGGCGTTGGTGAGTTTCAGGTCGATGGCGCGGTCTACGAAATTGTCGACATTCTCGCGCTTCTTGAGCATTCCGTCCACATAGTTCATGAGATATTCCTCGGGTACGTTGGCCATGCCGTACTGGGCAAACTGCATACGGGCAAATGCGATGGCGGATTCTCTGATATCATCATCCTCTACTTTGATGTCGTGGGCGGCAACGAGCTGCTCGCGGATCAGATGCCAGGTGAGCTGCTTGATGCTCTCGTCGTAGTTCTTCTCTACAAACTCCTCACCCTTGTCCTTGTTATTAAGCAGCATGACGCGCTTGAGCAGTGCATCGGGATATTCGAGCTTGCCGATCTTCTCCTCGCAGTAGGTACGTACGTCCTGCAGGAACTTGTAGTCGCTGTTGCCAACGAGCTGCTGCTTGAGTTCCTCAGCGATACGGCTGCGGAATTCCTCCTCACTCTTCACCTCGCCCTCGCCGAAGATGCCGTCGAACATGGCCTGGTCAACGGGAGCCTTCTCGAAGCGCTGTATCTCGGTGATCTGATAACTGAAGTCGGCAGTCAGATCCTTGGCCTCGTCCTTGCTGATCTTGAGCAGCGAAGAGAGTTCGGCTTCGCCTTCGGGATAAGCCTTGCGGGGATTGAAGGTGATGATATCGCCGGGCTTTGCGCCTTCGAAGAGAGCCTTCTGCTCCTCTACCTTGATATAGGAGGGCATGAGCACGGCACCCTCTACGGTGATGCCGTCTTCCTTAGTATTACCTTCAGCGTCGAGCTCACGCAGGTCGCCCTTGAGCAGATCGTTCTTCTCTGCGTCGTATACGTCGCCCTTGGCATACTGGCCGGCACGGCTGGCGTACATATCCACCTGCTGGTCGACGAGCTTGTCGTCTACCTTGATGGTATAGTAGTCGATCTTGTTCTTTCCGTTGAGTTCGATCTTGAATTCCGGAGCGACAGCGATGTCAAACATGAAGGTGTAGGGAGCATCCTTCTCGATGTCCACGGCCTCTGTCTGCTTCTCAGAAGGAAGGGGCTCGCCGAGCATGGCGATCTTGTTCTCCTTCACATAGTTGTAGATCTGCTCGCCCACAAACTTGTTGATGGCGTCCATCTTGACTGCCGGACCGTACTGCTTCTTGATCAGGCCCATGGGCACCATGCCAGGGCGGAAGCCTGGATAGGTAGCCTTCTTGCGGTAGTCCTTCAATGCCTTCTCGACATTACCCTTGAAATCGTCCTCTTCGACTGTAATGGTCAACAGACCATTCACTTTGTCGGGATTCTCAAATAAAATTTTCATCTCCGATGTATTATATTAAATTTATTTTTGTCTTGATTTTGCGTCACGGAAATGCAAAATTACGCAATATCAGCGTAATTGCACTATACAGTAATGGAAAATTTGTTTTTTTAACCTAATTGCGACCTATCCCGCCGACATTGTGTCAACCTTCCTGCAACTGTTTTCTGCGTCGCTCGGTGAGTAGTTGGAAGTCTTTCTTGCGCAGCTCGAAATTGTGTCCGAGATACTTCTCGCGCACAGTATCGTTGGCCACCAGTTCGTCGGGACTGCCCTGGAAGAGGATGCGCCCCTCGAACAGCATGTAGGCACGGTCGGTGATATTGAGCGTCTCCTGCGCGTTGTGGTCAGTGATGAGAATGCCGATATTGCGGTACTTGAGTTCCCACACCACTTTTTGTATATCCTCCACGGCGATGGGGTCTACGCCGGCAAAGGGTTCGTCGAGCATGATAAACTTCGGGTTGATGGCCAGACAACGGGCAATCTCCGTCCGTCGGCGCTCGCCTCCGGACAGCCGGTCGCCCATATTCTTGCGCACCTTGCCGAGATTGAATTCTGCGATAAGGTCTTCCAACTTTTCAAGTTGCTCCTTGCGCGTAAGCCCCGTCATCTGCAGCACCGACATGATGTTGTCCTCGACACTCATCTTGCGGAAGACGCTGGCTTCCTGGGCCAGATAGCCGATACCCACACGCGCACGCTTGTACACGGGATAGTCGGTGATATCGTGGTCATCGATGTAGATATGGCCCTCATTGGGTACCACCAGACCGGTCGTCATATAGAACGAGGTGGTCTTTCCGGCACCGTTCGGCCCGAGCAGGCCCACGATTTCGCCCTGACGCACGTTGAAGGACACATTGTTCACGACGGTACGTTTTCCGTAGCGCTTCACCAGCCCTTCCGTCCGCAGCACCATACTGTGCTGTTCTGCATTGTTCACTGTGGTTTCGGTATTGCCCATCTTGTCGTGTAGGTCGGTTGTTGATACTTGGCCGTCGCGCCCTGCCCTTCCACAAAAACGGCCGATGGCGGCGACGTGCAAAAATTGCTTGCAAATATAGTCAAAATTTCCGAGTCACGGGCCACCAGACACAAAATATTGTATCCGGACCGGTCTGTCTGAGGCATCAGAACGACAAAATATACATTATTAATATATATAGTACAATCACAGGAGCACCGACACGGTCGCCCCGTAGCGCAAAAAACTCCAAGGGCGGTTGTAGTTTCCGCATTTTATTGCTACTTTTGCACGCACAAACGTCAACACGCATGTTTATCGTCAAATCTCTGACCACACTCGGTCGCTACGTCATGCTGATGGGACGGTCGTTTTCCCGTCCCGAGCGCATGCGTATGTTCTTCAAGCAGTACATCAAGGAGATGTCCTCTCTCGGAGTCGACTCCATCGGCATCGTACTGCTCATATCCTTCTTCATCGGTGCGGTCATCTGCATCCAGATGAAACTCAACATCCAGAGTCCGTGGATGCCGCGCTGGGTATCGGGCTACACCACCCGCGAGATTCTGCTGCTGGAGTTCTCCTCGTCTATCATGTGTCTCATCCTTGCCGGAAAGGTAGGGTCAAACATTGCCTCCGAACTGGGCACCATGCGGGTGACACAGCAGATAGACGCGCTTGAGATCATGGGCGTCAACTCGGCCAGTTACCTCATCCTGCCCAAGATCATGGGTCTGGTGACCATCATGCCTTTTCTCGTCATCTTCTCGTCGGCTACCGGCATTCTCGGTGCATACGGCACGGCATACGTCGGCCATATCCTTTCGCCCGACGACCTGACACTCGGTCTGCAGCATGCCTTCAACCCGTGGTTTATGTGGATGAGCATCATCAAAAGTCTCTTCTTCGCCTACATCATCTCCAGCGTCTCCTCCTACTACGGCTACACGGTAGAGGGTGGTTCGGTAGAGGTGGGAAAGGCCAGTACCGATGCCGTTGTCAGTTCGAGCGTGCTCATCCTCTGCTCCGACGTATTCCTCACCCAACTGCTCAGTTGAGGTTTTTCCACCCACCGCCAAAACACCAGAAGAATGATTGAAGTAAAGAATCTCTGCAAATCGTTTGAAGACAAGACCGTCCTGACCGACATCAACGCCGTATTCGAAGACGGCAAGACCAACCTCATCATCGGACAGAGCGGCAGCGGAAAGACCGTGCTGATGAAAAACATCGTCGGACTGCTCACGCCCACCAGCGGCAGTGTGCTCTACGACGGCCGCGACTTTGTGTCGATGACCAAGAAGGAGAAAATACACATGCGCCGCGAGATGGGCATGATCTTCCAAAGCGCAGCCCTCTTCGACTCGCTCTCCGTACTGGAGAACGTGATGTTCCCGCTCGACATGTTCTCCTCCATGAACTACCGCGAGCGCGTGCACCGCGCCAAGGAGTGTCTCGACCGCGTCAACCTCACCGGCGCCGAGAACAAATACCCCGGCGAGATATCCGGCGGCATGCAGAAGCGCGTAGCCATCGCACGCGCCATCGTGCTCAACCCCAAATACCTCTTCTGCGACGAACCCAACTCCGGACTCGACCCCCGCACCTCACTCGTCATCGACGAACTGCTCAGCAGCATCACCAAGGAGTACGACATCACCACCATCATCAACACCCACGATATGAACTCGGTGATGGGCATCGGCGAAAACATCGTCTTCATCTGCAAGGGACACAAGGAATGGCAGGGCAACAAAGACCAGGTCATCAGCTCCACCAACAAGGAACTCAACGACCTCGTCTTCGCCTCCGAACTCTTCCGGAAGGTCAAGGAGGTGGAGATGGAAAAGGGAAGCGACACCAAGTAGCCGCCCTACCCTTCCGCCGCCAATGACCGGGCAAAAAGAGCCGACACAGCAGCCCAAAGGGGCAAAAAACAGAGAAAAAACGGAGAAAAGACACTTTATTGCAAAAATACGTTAATATATTTGGATATATCCACAATAATACCTACCTTTGCATCGCTTTCAAACAGGAAGTACAAGGGCGCTTAGCTCAGCTGGTTTAGAGCGTCTGCCTTACAAGCAGAGGGTCGGGGGTTCGAATCCCTCAGCGCCCACAAAGAGAAAGAGAGAACATACTTCGGTTTGTTCTCTTTTTTGTTTTCAGGACGACCCGGGAACTCCCGGCGGCAAAGCCGACTCCCAGCACCGTCTACACCACCTCAAACCGACAACTACACCCCAACACGCCTATACAGACAGGCAACCGACACTACACAACAGAGAATCAGACCGAAAAACCATAAAGACATGAAAAGGAATTTTTTGTTGACAGCCCTCCTTCTACTGGGCATGGGCGCCAAGGCACAGGACATCAAGCCAGCCATCCCACGGGATGCAAAGTTAGAAGCCAAGATCGAAAAGACTCTCGGGCAGATGACGCTCGACGAGAAGGTCGGACAAATGCTGGAACTGAACCTCGATCTCTTCGGGGGCATGACAGCCAAAGACGGATGGGATCTCAACGAGCAGATTCTCGACACCTGCATATCCAAGTGGAAGGTAGGATCCATCCTCAATGCCCCCTGCACCCGGGCCGCCACCGTCGCCCAGTGGCAGAAATGGATACGCCTGATCCAGAAAAAGTCGGTCAAGTACCTGGGCATCCCCGACATCTACGGACTCGACAACAACCACGGCGTGACCTACGTACAGGGCGGCACGCTCTTCCCCCAACCCATCAACCTCGGAGCCTCGTTCAATACGGATCTGGCACGCACAGGCGCAGAGATCTGCGCCTATGAGAGCCGCGCGGCCAACTGTCCGTGGGTATACAACCCCGTGACCGACCTCGGACGCGACCCCCGCTGGAGCCGTATCTGGGAGAGTTTCGGCGAAGACGCCATCGTCAACGCACGCATGGCAGCAGCAGAGATCAAGGGATACCAGGGCGACGACCCCAACCACCTCGGCAAGTACAACGTAGCCACGAGTCTGAAGCACTACATGGCCTACGGTGCGCCCTGGTCGGGCAAAGACCGCACGCCTGCCTACCTCTCGCCCGCCATGCTGAGAGAGAAATATTTCGAACCGTTCAAGGCCGCCGTGCAGGCCGGCGCACTGACCATCATGGTCAACTCGTCCAGCATCAACGGTGTGCCCGTACATGCCAGTTATGAATATCTGACAAAGTGGCTCAAGAAAGACCTCAACTGGGACGGCATGATCGTCACCGACTGGGCCGACATCAACAACCTCTACACCCGCGAGAAGGTGGCCAAGGACAAGAAGGACGCCATTCGTCTGGCCATCAACGCCGGCATCGACATGTCGATGGATCCGTACAGTGTGGAGTTCTGCCAACTGCTCAAGGAACTTGTCGAGGAAGGCAAAGTGCCGATGACGCGCATCGACGACGCCGTGCGCCGTATCCTCCGTGTGAAATACCGCCTCGGCCTGTTTGACGAACCGAACACCGGCGGCAAGGGCTATGAGAAGTTCGGCTGCGCCGAGTTTGCAGAAAAAGCCCTCCGCGCCGCCGAAGAAGGCGAAGTGCTGCTGAAGAACGACGGCATACTGCCGCTCGCCAAGGGCAAGAAGATACTCCTGACCGGACCCAACGCCAACCAGATGCGCTGCCTCGACGGCGGATGGAGCTACACCTGGCAGGGATCCAAGGCCGAAGACCTCGCCACAAAGTACAACACCGTATACAAGGCCCTCTGCAACAAGTACGGCAAGGAAAACATCATCCTCGAGCAAGGTGTGACCTACAATGAGGACGGTGCCTACTACGAGGAAAACGAACCGAACATCAGCCACGCTGTCCAAGCGGCCGCGGGTGCCGACGTGATTGTGGCCTGCATCGGAGAAAACTCCTACTGCGAGACGCCCGGCAACCTCAACGACCTCTGGCTCTCCGAAAACCAGCGCAACCTCGTGAAGGAACTTGCCAAGACCGGCAAACCCATCATCCTCATCCTCAACGAGGGCCGTCCGCGCCTCATCGCCGACATCGAGCCGCTGGCCAATGCCGTGGTCGACATTCTTCTGCCGGGCAACTACGGTGCCGACGCCTTGGCCAACCTTCTTGCCGGCGACGCCAACTTCTCGGCCAAACTGCCCTACACCTACCCCAAGGAGATCAATTCGCTCCACACCTACGACTACAAGGTATCTGAAGAGGTCGGAACGATGGACGGTGCCTACAACTACGACGCCAAGGTTTCGCTCCAGTGGCCCTTCGGCTACGGACTGAGCTACACCACCTTCGAATACAGCAATCTGAAGGCCGACCGCTCGCAGTTCACCGCCGACGACGTACTGACCGTCAGCGTTGACGTGAAGAACACCGGAGCAAAAGCCGGAAAAGAGGCCGTACTGCTCTACTCCAGCGACCTCGTCGCCTCTACCGTACCCGACAACAAGCGTCTGCGCGACTTCACCAAGATCGAGCTGCAGCCCGGCGAGACCAAGACCGTCACCTTCCAGATTCCCGCCAAGAGCCTCGCCTTTGTCGGTGCCGACGGCAAGTGGACACTCGAAGAAGGCGACTTCCAGCTCAAGGCCGGCAGCCTGACACTGCCCGTCGAGTGCACCAAAACCAAGGTGTGGGACACGCCCAATATCTAAGATATCCGGAAATCGGATGAAAACGTGCAATTTTTATGTTGATATAAATTTGCATTTATTTGATTTTCAAAAAGAATACAGTAATTAAAGCCCTGAAAGGGCGTAACATCACAGCCCAGGGTGAGGACCGAGCGAAGCGACATCCGAACCCTGGGTTTTTATGTTTGATGGAAACGGCTGGCCTGTAAGGTAGGATGTTCAAAATCGGCTTAAATAATGTGAGGAATTTTATATTGGTTTGAATTTGCAATTGTTTGATTCTCAAGGGGAATTCGGCAATTAAAGCCCTGAAAGGGCGACACAATCATAGCCCAGGGTGAGGACGGAGCGAAGCGACGGACGTCGCTCGGCTTTGCCGCTTGCTTGCAAGAACCCTGGGTTTTTATGTTTGATGGAAACGGCTGGCCTGTAAGGTCAGCACAACGTTCGTGATTATACCGTTTCTACCCATCTGCGGCAGTCTTCGGGCCGGAATACTCGAGTATTCGGCCTTGCATACTCGGGTATTCGGGCCGAACGACTACGGTATTCGGGCCGAAATACTGCAGTATTCAGCCCGAATACTCGAGTGTGCAAGGCCGAATACTGACTATACATGGTTTTACTCGCATACAAAAGGGCTGACAGTCGTCAGTCCTTTTCCGTACGTTCGCGCAGCCGATAGGCCATGCCTCTTTCCGATTCGATGGTCAACTGGTTGTTCTCGACAATCGGTTTAATACGCCGTATCAAGGTATACAAGGTCTCGCTTGCATCGGGCTTCTTCGGCCAAAGCGATGCACAGATGTCCTGCTTGGAGATCTGATGGAGTTTGCTTGCAAAGAACATACGCATCAACTGATGCTGCATGGGCGTAAACCGTACCGTCTGCTGACTGACATGATTGTAGAAGCAATCTTCATCATCCAAATAGGACAACGCCCCTAATGTACTTGACGCACTACCGACGGCTACACAATGATTCTCCGCAAGCGCCACATCACCTGTATCAGTGACACCTGCCTTGCGTCTGCCACGATAATACCAAGTCGTAAAGACCAGCCACAATGCAGACAAAAACGTCAACCCAAAGGACAGGCGCTGGTCGCTTTGGCCGAACACATCGGCGAAAGAGCAGTTGGCGTAGCCCCGTACGGCATGGCTATTGAGCGTCATGGTCTTGCTGGCGAGCCGATGCGTCCGGTCATCTTCCGTGCCTTGGCGGTTCAGTCCGCGCTTGTCATCGACCACATAGCAGAGTAGACTGGTCTCCTTCAGAAAAGCGATGCTCAGGTGTGAGCGGTAGTCCTGTATGGTGTCGGGGGTCAACCACTTGTCCTGCCTTTCATGCAGGGTAATGACAAGAGCGCGGTCCAGATCGCACTCAATGTCTTTCTGCATACGGTGGTAACTGCTGACACTTGCTGCAACGGCGGAAACGACAAGCACCGCCAAGACTATTACGGAATGATAGGGTTTCATTTTCATCATGCGCAAACCTATGGTTCGGTACAAAGATAGGCAATTTGTGGATAAGTACATCACGCAAACGCCGAAAAGCGTGCTATATATACCCATTTGCAACACAATTGTAACACAAACATCAGTTGTCAGACTAATGTCAGACAGTTTTTTCCTTATGCAAACGGGGTATTTCTACCTTTGTCATCAAAAAAATGCAAATGACTATGAGAAGAATCATGACAGCAGCCTTCATATTGTCACTATCCAGCATGACGGCTTTCGGACAAGAAAACAGACAGGAAAAGAAAGACACCGTGACACTCGGCGAGGTGGTGGTGAAAGGGGCGCGGGTGGTAAGGCGCGTCGACGGCAAGACACTGTTTCCGACCGAGACGGAGAAAAAGCACTCACACTCCGGCTATTCCCTTCTGAAGAACCTCGCACTCCCCGACATACGCATCGATGAGTTGTCGCGCTCTGTGCAGTCCATCTCCAACCGTGGCGAGGTGCAGATCAGAATCAATGACATTGCGGCCAACACCAACGACCTGCAGGCGATAGACGTGGCCGCCATCACATCGGTAGACTACATCGACAACCCCGGCGTGCGCTACGGTGACGGCATCGCCTACGTGATCAACATCCATACACGACGGCCGTCCATGGGATACGCAGTAGGGGCGCAGGCTGTAAACACGCTGACTTCCGCCAGCGGTCTCAACAACGTCTATGCCTCCATCAACGACAAGAAGAGCCAGTTCCGTGTGTTCTATGAGCAAGGTTACCGGGACACGAAAGGAAGTCTGACAAACGAGACGGCCAACTATCTGCTCACCGACGGTACATCATACGGCATCAGCCGCAACATGCTCGACAACAGGACACGTGCCTACGACAACTCCGTCGAACTGAGATACAACCTGGCCGACAGTGCCACCTACGTGTTCCAAGCGACATTTTCGACCGCACTGAGCAACAGTCCCCGCACCTTCTCGCACTGGCTGGTCACCGAAACCGGGAAGACCGGCTACACCGCTACCGAAAGCAAGAAGGAAAGGAGCACCTCGCCTGTACTCGACCTGTACTACCACCGGCAGTTGGGAAAACACCAGACACTGACGGTCGACGCGGTGGGAACGTACATCCGCACGCTGGGCAGCAACTACTATGACGAGGGCGGAGCCTATGCCTACGACGTGGACGGCAGCACCTACTCTCTGATCGGCGAGGCGATATACGAGAACCGCCTCCAACCGTTCACCCTGTCGGCCGGACTGAACACCAAATGGAAATACATCAGCAATGTCTATAGCGGAGACGTGACCAGCACAAACGGCATCCACCGCATCGGCACCTACGCCTTTGCGCAGATCAACGGCATGCTGGGGAAATTGGGGTATATGACCGGTGTAGGTGCAAGTTACGAACATTACCGCCAGGGCGGAAACACATACGGCTACTGGCTATGGCGGCCGAAGATGCAATTGTCATACCCGTTGTCGCAGCGCATCCAACTGGTCTACAGCATCGAACTGTCACAGCACATCTCGAACATAGCGATGATTTCCGACACGCGCATCCGACAGAACAGCATGGAGTGGGAAGTGGGCAACCCGGCTCTGAGACCCAGCAGCCGGCTGGAAAACAACCTTTCCGTGTCATACAGCCGCCCCAGTTTCTACACCCAGCTGATGGCTATGTACCGTATCAACCACAACTGCAATATGGGGAAATTCACCCGCACGGCAGACAACCAGTTTCTATACTCCCAGACAAACCAGCCCCACTGCAACATGCTCTACCTGAACAGTTACAGTAGCGTGAGCCTCATCCCCGACCGTCTCATGCTGTCGTTCAGCGGCACCATGGCCCGGTTCTTCAACCGCGGAGACGACTACAACCATTGCTACACAACGTTCGCCGCCAGCGGCAACCTGACGGGCTACTTCGGAAAGTGGACCGTACAACTGTCGGCCGACAACGGCTGGCGCTTCATGGAGGCAGAAATGAAAGGATACAACGCAGGCACGATAATGGGGGCCGTCGGCTACAGCATCGGCAACTGCGACATCACGGTGTACGCCGTAAATCCCTTCCTGCACAACCCGCTGAAAAACCGGTCGACCATACTCAACCAGTGGGTCAACAAATGCACAACCCTGCACTCAAAAGATGCGGGCAATGCCGTGCAACTCAGTGTGGTATGGAGACTGAACGGCGGAAAGAAATACAAGGAGACCGAACGCAGAATCAACAACGAAGACAAGGACACGGGCATCATGTGACAGTTCTGCCCATACGCCAGAAGCACTCCACGCGAAGCAGGATACAGGACAGGGGGCAAGTTTTATAGAACTTTTGTAAATGTTTTCCGATAGTCTCAGAATTAATTACTAATTTTGCAGACCAGTAATATACATTATACATATTATCATTTTCTTTTTATGAAACTCGATTTGCTGACTGCCATTTCGCCCATTGACGGAAGATACAGAGGAAAAACCGAACCCCTGGCCGAATATTTCTCGGAATATGCCCTGATACGTTACAGGGTACGTGTAGAAATAGAATATTTCATCACCCTTTGCGAACTGCCCCTGCCGCAACTCGCCACATTCGACCACAACCTGTTTGACACCCTTCGCGACATCTACCGCCACTTCGACGAGACCTGTGCCCAGCGCGTCAAGGACATCGAGAAGGTGACCAACCACGACGTGAAAGCCGTGGAATACTTCATCAAGGAAGAATTTGACAAGATCGGCGGACTCGACGCCTACAAGGAGTTCATCCACTTCGGCCTCACCTCACAGGACATCAACAACACCAGCGTACCGCTCTCCATCAAGGAAGCCCTCGCCGACGTGTACTGTCCGCTTGTCGAGGAGCTCATCGGCCAACTGCGCCAGTACGCCGAAGAGTGGAAAGACGTGCCCATGCTCGCCAAGACCCACGGACAGCCCGCATCGCCCACCCGTCTGGGCAAGGAAGTCATGGTGTTTGTCTACCGCCTCGAAGAGCAGCTGCGCCAACTCCGCGAATGCCGCATGACCGCCAAGTTCGGCGGAGCCACCGGCAACTACAACGCCCACCACGTAGCCTACCCCGAATACGACTGGAAAGCCTTCGGCAACAAGTTTGTCAGCGAGAAACTCGGACTCGAGCGCGAACAGTACACCACACAGATCAGCAACTACGACTGCCTCGGCAGCGTGTTCGACGCGCTGCGCCGCATCAACACCATCATCATCGACCTCGACCGCGACTTCTGGATGTACATCTCCATGGAATACTTCAAGCAGAAGATCAAGGCCGGAGAGGTAGGTTCGTCGGCCATGCCCCACAAGGTCAACCCCATCGACTTCGAGAACTCCGAGGGCAACCTCGGCATCGCCAACGCCATACTCCAGTTCCTCGCACAGAAACTGCCCGTCAGCCGTCTGCAGCGCGACCTGACCGACTCCACCGTACTGCGCAACATCGGCACCCCCCTCGGACACGGCATCATCGCCATGCAAAGCACACTCAAGGGTCTGCGCAAACTCATTCTCAACGAGCACAAGATTGCCGAAGACCTTGACAATACCTGGGCAGTCGTGGCCGAAGCCATACAGACCATACTGCGCCGCGAGGCCTATCCCCATCCCTATGAGGCACTCAAGGCCCTCACCCGCACCAACAAGACCATGACCGAGGAGACCATACACGAGTTTATCAGCGGTCTCAACGTCAGCGACAAGGTCAAGGCAGAACTGATGGCCATCACCCCCCACAACTACACAGGCATGTAAGGCCACTTGCCACTACTCTACATTATTATATTATGAAGCACAGACGGGCATAAAATACGACAAAGAAGGATACAGCAGCCCGATACTCATACATATACGAGAAGAGAATAAGAAAAAAGAAAGAAAAGAAATTATTAACCCAGGCCGTGAGGCCAACATCAAGAACATATTATCGTTATGGATTCAGAATTCGAAAACAAGACCCAGGAACAGCCGCAAGGATCGGCAGACCAAAAGACAAACACAGAAGGAGGATATGGCCGTCCGTCTAACGGCTATCAAAAAGAGTACCGCAGCGTGAGCGGACGCCGTCCGCGCATCCACACGCCGCGTCCCTACAACACTGACAGAAATGAAAGCAGCGACGAGGGCGGATTCCGTCCCGAAGGATTCGGCGCCGGCCTGCAGAGCGGCTATCAGCCCCGCCAGCAAGGAGGTTACCGTCCCCGCTACAACAACAATAACAACGCCGGTGGCTACCGTCCCCGCTACAATGCCGGCGGCGACGACCAGCAACAGGGCGGATACCAGCCCCGTCAGCAAGGAGGCTACCGTCCCCGCTACAATGCCGACGGCCAGCAAGGTGGCTATCAGCCCCGCCAACAAGGAGGCTACCGTCCCCGCTACAACAATCCCGCCACAGGCGACGACCAGCAGCAAGGCGGCTACCAGCCCCGCCAGCAGGGCGGATACCGTCCCCACTACAACGCCGACGGCCAGCAGGAAGAAGGCTACCAGCAGGGCGGATACCAGCAGCGTGGCGGATATCAGCAGCGTGGCGGATACCAGCAGCGCGGCGGCTATCAGCAGCGCGGCGGCTATCAGCAGCGTGGCGGATACCAGCAGCGTGGCGGATATCAGCAGCGCGGCGGATACCAGCAGCGCGGCGGATACCAGCAGGGTGGCTACCGTCAGCACTCAGCCGACTACGATCCCAATGCCAAATACAGCATGAAGAAGCGTATCGAATACGCCGAGACCCACATCGACCCCAACGAGCCCATCCGCCTGAACAAGTACCTCGCCAACGCAGGTGTATGCAGCCGCCGCGAAGCCGACGACTTCATCCAGGCAGGCGTGGTAACCGTCAACGGCACAGCCGTGACCGAACTGGGCACAAAGGTGATGCGCACCGATGTCGTGATGTTCCACGACCAGCCCGTCACTCTCGAGAAGAAGGTATACGTACTGCTCAACAAGCCCAAAGACTGCGTCACCACCAGTGACGACCCACAGCAGAGAAAGACCGTCATGGATCTCGTCAAGGATGCCTGCCCCGAGCGTATCTACCCCGTAGGTCGCCTCGACCGCAACACCACCGGCGTGCTTCTGCTCACCAACGACGGCGACCTCGCCTCGAAACTCACACATCCGAAATTCCTGAAGAAGAAGGTATACCACGTATATCTCGACAAGAACGTCACCGCACACGACCTGCAGCAGATCGCAGACGGCATCGAGCTTGAGGACGGCGAAATACACGCCGACGCCATCGAGTACGCTTCCGACACCGACAAGAGCCAGGTAGGCATCGAGATACACAGCGGCAAGAACCGTATCGTGCGTCGTATCTTCGAGCACTTGGGCTACCGCGTCGTGAAACTCGACCGCGTGCAGTTCGCCGGACTCACCAAGAAGAACCTGCGCCGCGGCGACTGGCGTTTCCTCACCCAGAAGGAAGTGGAAATGCTCCAGATGGGCGCATTCGAATAAAAATCAGAAAAAATGGAGAAAACAAAACGTACAAAGGTGGTAGACGCACTCCGCAGCACCAGTTTCGGAGACACCGTCTGCGTGAAAGGATGGGTCAGAACCCACCGCAGCAGCAAGGCCGTTGACTTCATCGCCCTCAACGACGGTTCCACCATCAACAACATACAGATTGTCGTCGACCCCACCAAGTTTGACGCCGACCTGCTCAAGCAGATCACCACCGGCGCCTGCATCTGCGCCGTCGGCACGCTCGTCGAGAGCCAAGGCAAGGGACAGACCTCCGAGATACAGTGCGAAAGCCTTGAGATATACGGCACCTGCGGGTCTGACTACCCCATGCAGAAGAAGGGACAGACCTTCGAGTACATGCGCCAGTATGCCCATCTGCGCCTCCGCACCAACACCTTCGGTGCTGTCATGCGCATACGCCACAACATGGCCATGGCCATCCACACCTACTTCCACGAGCACGGATACTTCTACTTCAATACGCCCCTCATCACCGCAAGTGACTGCGAGGGTGCAGGACAGATGTTCCAGGTGACCACCAAGAACCTCTACAATCTCAAGAAGGACGAGGACGGCAAGATCGACTACTCCGACGACTTCTTCGGCAAGCAGACCTCGCTCACCGTATCGGGACAGTTGGAGGGTGAGCTGGGTGCCACCGCACTCGGTGCCATCTACACCTTCGGTCCGACCTTCCGCGCCGAGAATTCCAATACACCCCGCCACCTCGCAGAGTTCTGGATGGTGGAGCCCGAAGTGGCGTTCCTCGACCTCGACGGACTGATGGAACTGGAGGAAGACTTCATCAAGTACTGCATACGCTGGGCACTCGAGCACTGCAAGGACGACCTTGAGTTCCTCAACAAGATGATCGACAAGGGTCTGCTCGCCCGTCTGCAGGGCGTGCTCGACTCCGAGTTCGTACACCTGCCCTACACCGAAGGTATCCGCATACTGCAGGAAGCCATCAAGGGCGGCAAGAAGTTCGAGTTCCCCTGCGAGTGGGGCGACGACCTCGCCTCCGAGCACGAACGCTTCCTCGTAGAGGAGTACTTCAAGAAGCCCGTCATCATGACAGGCTACCCGAAAGCCATCAAGGCCTTCTACATGAAGATCGACGAGGAAGAGTCCGGCTTCGGCGGCAAGTCCGGCCAGACCGTACAGGGTACCGATGTACTCTTCCCGCAGATTGGCGAGATCATCGGCGGTTCGGTACGTGAAGAGAGTTACGACAAACTGATGGGTGAGATTGAGGACCGACACATCCCGATGAAGGACATGACATGGTATCTCGATACCCGCAAATACGGTTCGTGCCCCCACGCCGGATTCGGTCTCGGTTTCGAGCGTCTCATTCTGTTCGTCACCGGCATGCAAAACATCCGCGACGTCATTCCCTTCCCCCGCACTCCGAAGTCGGCCGAATTCTAAGACGCGCGCAAAACACATACAGAAACTCCAAGGGGCTGTGCCAACAATACAGGCACAGCCCCTTGTTCGTCTCCGTTGTATGGATGACACGGCGACAGACAGTAAATCAGCCCTCGAAGAGAGACGCCGCCCGTCCATCGGTTGAAATCTGATTATTGGTGTCCGGTAAAAATATCATATAATATTGTAATGCCTTGAATGTCTCCACGTTACAAGGATCGTTGATATGTGTGGCTTACTTTTGACCATTGCACGATTCGCTATTCGCAGCCCCTGTAAGGGGCGAATATTACAGGATAGGGCCTCGGCCCTATCTCTCTTAGGCATTATAAGCGTAGC
>CAVFEZ010000008.1:0-9914 GCA_963621665.1 Akkermansia muciniphila
ATAGCCCGCTATGCTCCTTCAGAAAGAAAGTGAAATCTGCTCGGCTAAAATCCAGAAATCCATCAAAGGCAATTTATAGAACCCGCCTTTATTATTTCCGTAAAAAGGAGGTTGGGAACTCGACCACCGTCATGGAGAAATCCACAGAGAAGCACATTGTTTGTGGAATAACTTTAGATGGCGGATCGGGTTTTGTCAATAGGGGAGAGTTACCGGATATTCAGAATTGTCAATATGCTCCTTTCTTATGGCGTCTGTCAATTCCTGTACGATTTCCGGATAATTCTTACTGAGATCATTATCCTCATGAATGTCGTTTGACAGATTGTACAAATGTGGTACACCGTGTATGACAACCAATTTCCAATCGCCTTTGCGAACGCCGATTTGGTCGGTTTCCGAGAATTCCCAATACAGGTATTCGTGTCGGTTCTGCAATTTGTCACGTCCCAAAAGGGTAGGGGTGATGGATATTCCGTCAAACCTATCTGAAACCTTTTTGTTGGTGAATTTTTTCTCATAATTTCTTATTCCCATCAGCTCACAGAACGTAGGCATAAGGTCGTAGAAAGCAAATGGAAGGTCCTTAGTCGTCTCTGGTTCTATTTTTCCTGGTCCCCATGCAATGAACGGTACACGTATTCCACCTTCATAGCATTGGCGCTTAAGCCCTTTCAGTTTTCCATCCCGTCCGAAGAACTCGGGGTCAGCCCCACCTTCCTCGTGAGGTCCATTGTCACTCGTAAAAAATACAATGGTATTTCTATCCAATCCTTTCTCTTTCAGCTTGGCAAGAATTTCACCTACATATTGGTCAAGACGAGTAATCATTGCTGCAAATTGTGCATGGGTGTGTTCTACGGCATTATATCGTGAGCCCTGTTGTCCGCCCCAAGTCTTGTCATCAAAAAATGCCTTCTCGTAGTATTGCACAATGCTATCGTCTGGTTGGCTCAGTTCGGCGTGGGGTAGGGTATAGGTAAGGAAACCGACGAACGGATGCTTAGCATCCTGTTTGTCAATCCACTCCATGGCCTTTTCGTGTATTATATCAGCAGAATATTGTGTACGGTTCTTATAATTGTCACCAAACATTGGATATTTGATATTTTCACGTAAAATATCCCTTACAACAGAAGTGTCTCCCTTTTCCCTGCTGTATCTATTCAGAAAATTGGGGTAGTACAGATGAGCTTGGAATTGACAGATATATCCATAAAATTCGTCTATTCCCCGCTTGTCGGGTGTGGATACAGAATTTTCATATCCTCCGGCCCATTTGCCGAACAGGGCTGTTCGGTATCCTTGTGATTTGAATATTTCAGGGAGGATTACATGGTTTGGATCATAGGGCTCCTGTCCGACGACAGCGTAATCTGAATTGTTACCATACATAATGCATGGAGCATCCTTCCAATATTCCTTATTTCCACGCACGTGTGTATGCCCTGTATGTTGTCCTGTCATCAGCGTCGCCCGAGAGGGCGCACTGACTGGCGCACCTGCGTAGGCCTGGGTGAAACGCATGCCTTCCTGTGCCATGCGGTCAATATGGGGTGTTTTGATGAATGGTTGGCCATAACAGGACAAATCACCATATCCCATATCATCACATAGAATGAAGATAATGTTGGGGCGCGTTGCTTCATTTGCTGCTAATACGGGTTGCGCTAGTACTATACTAAGCCCGGTAAAAATATATTTCTGTTTCATTGCTTTGGTTGTCTATTGTTTCGGTCGTAATTTCTGTTTTTATTGTCTGGATCATTTCAATCCGGAATTCAGCGAATCTGTATCTGTTGATAACCGACTAGCCGATCTGTCCGTTCTCCTTGTCCTTTGTAGTATACCAAACACTGGTAGGTATTTTCAGTCTGATAAAAATTCCCTTCGGTTGGCAATGGGTAAACATTCCCTTGCGAATCTTTTGACAAATACCGGTAGGAATAATAACCTTGTTTGAGCAATACTTTTTTTTCATAACAGTGCCGGGCATTGTTGTATTCCATCTCGTAGTCTTCGGTCAATTGGTCATTTGTCCATTTGCCGTTGATGTAGACAGAATAGGGCTTACGTGGTATTTGCAGTTGGAAATGTACCCAAACGTATTGTGACGCATAGTCGTTTTCTATATTGTCACTATTGCGAATATAAAATGAACCGTTGGCATCTTCGTCATAGATATAATTGGGTCTCGGCTCATCAGGCCAAACGTATGCATGATATTGCTTGCCATCCCAACCTATTGACTCCAGGCCCATAGTTGTATGCGACACATCAAGAACTTCAAACTTTCGATATTCGTTACCCGCTTCAAAAATCAAGTCACGGTTGTGAGACCATTGAAGGCCGGAGTGCGAAATGGTCTGTGGGGTAGGGTCCTTGACTCCCATCAGGGTTGAACCATTCTGGTAAATTCTACAGGTAATTTCAGTGGCCGGGTTGGTCACTCTCAGATTGCCATAATCAAGTGCCATATTTACCTGTTGGTGTTTCCCGTTCACATCAATATCCGTATTGGATGTGGCTTCCATTCGAATCGAAACAATCTGGTCTACGATACCGAAGCACGCAATCGCTGCAATGTCCTTGGAATTCTCGTCGTATATTGTTACGCGATAATTGCCTGCCATCTTAAGTTTGCACATGTCATTCGGAAATGCAACCGTATAGTGCGTATACAGTTCATTTGTATTTATTGATTCCGAGAAATCATCGATAATATTTCCGTCTGAGAATCCTTCACAATAGTCGCTCGGAAACAAGTCCGTAGATGGATTCCAATCGGCATCGCAATGTTCTACACGATATGCATAGCGTTTGTATTCGTGACTCATGTCATCGAACGAGATATTGATGCAATCTTGTCCCCTTAAATCAACTATGGGCATCGACAACCAATCGTCTCCTGCAACGACCTGCAAGGTAGAGATGGTGGGCGAGATGATTCTGCTGTCTTGACCCTTCGCCAAAAGAGATGCTGATAACATGGCTGTTACGAAAAATGCAATTCTATATGTCATTGGCATTTTGGACATTATATGTCACATGTAAGTTTTACATTAATCTGACGGCCTGTCAGGTAGTTGGGCACAGCATATTGCTGCCCCGTAACGTCGGTTACCCAATAATAGGAATTGACGTTGCTAATACCAAATAGGTTCAAGCAATCCACTCCCAACCACAGATTTTTGATGTAGCTTCGTTTTTCGCTATTTCCGCCGATGAGACGGTATGCCATACCTATATCTACGCGCTTGTATGCCGGTGCTCGGAATACGTTGGTTTCCAGTTCTTGATGAGGAGCGGAGAATGGAAGACCGTCAGCAAAGGCAAGTTTCAAGGACATCTTCCATTTTTCGGTTCCGGGGAAATAGTCAGTAAAAAAGAGACTGACGGCATACCGTTGATCGGTCGGCAATGGTATGCTTTTGCCATTAAGGTTCATCTTTGTATTCATCAAGGATAAACTTATCCATGAATCTGTACCCGGTACAAATTCTCCAAACAATTTCAGGTCCAGACCCGCTGCATGTCCGTTTGCTATATTCTTGCCATAATATACCACCTTTACATTGCTGACGCTGTAGGGTACCAGATTGCCCATTGCTTTGTAGTACGCCTCCAATGAAAACTTAAACGGACGCTCTTTCATCTTGAAACGGTAGTCAACACCTGCAATAAAGTGAATAGAACGTTGGCTCTTGGCTTTATTGTTGAGACTGGCATAAACAACTCCATTGTAGGTTGTTGTGTCTCTGATTTCCTTGAAGAATGGTGCTTGGTAATACAAACCGGTGGCTAATCTGAATGTCATATTGTTGTTGAATGCTGGTATTATGCCAAGTGACACTCTTGGACTGATAATGGATTCACCGGTAAAGCTCCATCGACTGAACCGGACGCCATAGTTTAATGTGAACAGCGTATGTTCATGGGGGCTTGTGAAGCGGTATTCGTCTTGAAAATAGGCTTCGAGACGTGATGCTTGCAGGCGGTTTGTTGCCCTCATACTATACATCATATATAGTTCATTGCCAGTATGTGGAACGCTATAGCCGCTTGAATCCCGCATTTCATATTCTACGGAGTTTTCAACAATATTTTCTCTTCTGTATGAGAATGCTGCTTCAAGATTATGCTTCTTTACTTTTGTGTTTAGCAAAAGTTTTACGTTTATTACGTTTGCTTTCAGATAGTTACGTGCATGTTGGAAATACGTTCCCACTCCCAGGTTCTCACTGGTTTCCGTCTGAGTCAACCAATATTGGCCTTGTATATCGTATTTTTCCTGCTCTTTTGTGGAGAAGGCAGACGTAATAAGAGACAGCGCAGTGTTCTTGCCAAAATTCCTTTTTATACTAAGTGCTCCGAAAAAGGTTCTGAAAATATCCTTTTCTTGGCCATCAAAGTATACACGGAACGACTTTACACTTTCTAATGTTCCAAAACTTGTTTCACGGTCACTTGGAACAAAATCATAATGATTGTCCGATATATTTCCCAAAAAGTCTATTTGCCATCGTTCATTGGGAGTAAAACTCAAGTATGTCTGATAATCAATAAAACTAGGCCGGTATTCTCCCTTTGTATCCATACTGCCGAGTAGGTAACGCGTAGTCTTGTACCGGAGTGCATTGCTCCATGCAAACTTTTTATTGCTAAACCCTACGAAAGCGCTGGCTCCCAGCATGCTAGCGGTGACAGACGCTTCAAATTTCTTCGGCCTGCGGTATGTGATATCAAGCGCAGAAGACATTTTGTCTCCATATTTTGCAGCAAAACCGCCAGTAGAGAATGCAATCTTGTCTACCATATTCGGGTTTATTATGGAAAGGCCTTCTTGTTGTCCGCTTCTTACAAGGAATGGGCGGTATACCTCAATATTGTTGATATACACACTGTTTTCATCGAATGATCCACCGCGAACATTGTATTGTGACGACAATTCATTGTGGGTGGAAACGCCTGCTTGACTTTGTATCAATTCCTCAACAGCATTACCTGTAACAGAAGGCATATTTTTGGTATCCTTGGTCTCTATTTCTTGCATTTGTCCCGTCTGTCTGCGAGTACCGTTAACTGTAACCTCAGATAGAGTATTGTCTTCATGGAGAACGATTTGCAGTGTCTGTTTTCCTCGGGGATTGCGCAAGACCCTTGTCTTCGCCTTATAGCCAATCATCGAATATTTTATGACCACAGAGTCGGCAGACTGCAGAGTCAGTGAATATTCTCCTTTAAGGGATGTCATTGTTACTTTTCCTTGTTTTAGACAAGAAACAGTAACAAGTTCTATCGGATTCTGCTGGTCATCTGTTACGCGGCCCTGAAGGATAAATGATTGGGCGTTTACCGCACAATTTACCAAGAACAAATATGTAGTGATAAAAAACAGTCTATTTTTGAACTTCATATATTATCAACGTGAACGTAGTTACTTTATTGTAAGAAATTTGATCGAAGATATTTTGTTAGTATGGTATTTATCATAATGTCCATTATTATACGGAACCCGAAATAGTAAAAATTGTACAAAGCCTTTGTAGATTTCATACAAGCAAGGTCTTTGTAAAGTTTCTAATGGCTAAACGATATAAAATGGATAAAAAGAATTACCTTTGCAATATCCGAATAAAAGCATACGAAATGAAAAAAATCTTATTATTGGGTTCAGGCGAATTGGGAAAAGAATTTGTCATAGCCGCCAAACGCGCCGGACAATATGTCGTCGCATGCGACAAGTATGAGAATGCACCAGCTATGCAGGTGGCTGACGAGTGTGAGGTGTTTAATATGCTTGACGGTGACGCGCTGGATGCAATTGTAGCCAAACATCAACCAGATATAATAGTACCTGAGATTGAGGCCATCCGCACAGAACGCTTGTTCGACTACGAAAACAACGGAATACAAGTTGTGCCAAGCGCAAGAGCGGTGAACTACACCATGAACCGGAAGGCCATACGAGATCTTGCCGCAAAAGAATTGGGACTCCGAACTGCAAAATACTTTTATGCCACAACCTTGTATGAATTGAAGCGATATGCAGAGGAAATCGGCTTCCCGTGTGTGATTAAGCCTTTGATGTCATCATCAGGACATGGTCAAAGTATTGTCAAAAGCGAAGATGGACTGGAGGCTGCATTCACGAATGCTATGGAGGGAAGCCGAGGCGACGTCAAGGAAATCATTATAGAAGAGTTTATTCATTTCGAAAGTGAATTTACATTGCTCACCGTCACTCAAATGGGTGGCCCTACCCTATTCTGTCCACCTATCGGCCACGTCCAAAAAGGTGGCGACTATCGCGAAAGCTGGCAACCGTTTCAAATTCCCGAGGATGAACTGCGAAAGGCTGAACACATGGCGGACCAGGTAACTCGTGCCCTTACCGGATATGGCATTTGGGGTGTCGAGTTCTTCTTGACAAAGACGGGAGAAGTAATCTTCTCTGAGTTGTCACCCCGTCCTCATGATACAGGCATGGTAACATTGGCACATACGCTCAATCTCAATGAATTTGAACTGCACTTCAGAGCGGTAATGGGCCTTCCCATACCGGCAATCCACCTTGAGCATGCTGGGGCCAGTGCGGTGGTACTTGCCAAAGAAGAAGCCCAACATGATCCGAACTACAATTTTGTTGAGGCACTTCGAGAAGATTATACACGAATACGTATTTTCGGAAAGCATATACAGCATATAGGAAGGCGTATGGGCGTTGTACTGTGCTATGGTGCGACAGCGGATGACACAACAGCACTTCGGGACAAAGCGAAAAGACTTGCCGCTACCATCATCAAATGAACGCCTGACATTAATTAGTTTTAGATGATGACAGTTGAAGAAGCGCAAATCATAGACATTCCCAAAATAGAGGATCGCAGAGGAAATCTCTCTGTGGTAGAATCTTTTCACGAGGTACCTTTTGAGATAGCGAGGGCTTATTGGGTGTATGATGTTCCAAGTGGAGAATGCCGTGGTGGGCATGCCCATAAGAAATTGAAACAACTGATTATAGCCTTAAGCGGTAGTTTTACGGTGACCATTGATGATGGTGAAAATCAACGCACTATATTGCTAAATCATCCCTATCAAGGACTGTTCATAGAGACAGGAATATGGCGCACCCTTGATGATTTTTCTTCAGGTGCGGTTTGTCTTGTTTTGGCATCGGAACTCTACGACCCAGATGATTACATATACGACTACCAAGAATTTTTGGATTATAAAAAGTCTATGGGCAAAATACTCTCACCACGATGACAAACCTTATCAAATACGCTGATCTTAAAAAGGCAACATCTCGTTATGCTGATGAAATAGAGGATGCAGTAACGGAGGTTTTGCGAAGTGGTTGGTTTCTAAAAGGGGAAAAAACTGCGAATTTTGAGCAACATTTCGCTGAATATATAGGAACTCACCATTGTATTGGATGTGGCAACGGATTGGATTCTCTGACACTGATACTGAAAGCTTATATAGAACTGGGAGTTATGAATTCTGGAGATGAGGTTATCGTGCCCGCTAATACTTACATTGCCTCAATCTTAGCCATAACCGAGAATCATTTGCGTCCGGTACTGGTAGAACCAGACATCTCAACGTTTCAGATAGATGAGCGAAAAATCATTGAGGCTATTACTCCACGCACAAAAGCCATTATGATTGTGCATTTGTATGGCAAATGCGCCTACACCGCTCAAATTGGGCACATATGTAAACAGTATGGACTAAAACTCATTGAAGACAATGCCCAAGCGCATGGCTGTAGGTGGAACAATAGAAGAACTGGTTCTTTGGGAGATGCAGCCGGACACAGCTTCTATCCGACAAAGAATATTGGTGCTCTTGGGGATGCCGGGGCCGTCACCACGAACGATACCCAGTTGGCGGAAGTTGTGCGAGCACTTGGCAATTATGGTTCCCAAAAGCACTACGTCTTTGATTACATTGGCATGAACAGTAGAATGGACGAAATGCAAGCTGCTGTTTTGGATGTAAAGTTACGCCACCTCGATGAAGACAATGCGCTCAGGAGAAGCAACGCATTACGCTACATACAAAGTGTACACTGTCCGGATGTCGCATTGCCGTCAATGGACTACTGGGAACAAAGTGTTTTCCATATATTCCCGGTTCTTACTCCACGAAGAGATGAATTACAATCCTTTTTGAATAGGCATGGCGTGCAAACAGAAATACACTACCCTATTCCACCCCATAAGCAAAAATGCTATAAAGAATGGAATGAAATTTCGTTGCCTATCACAGAACGTATACACCGGGAAGAACTGAGTCTGCCTGTAAGTCCTGCGCTTGATGCTGAGGAGCAGAAAGAAATTATCAATATTATCAATTCTTTTGCATAGAGTCCGCCAAAAACTTTCTAAGTATGGAAATCGAAGAATTGCCTCCACACGCTTATGCACAATGTTTCTCGCCAACGCACGTTTACAATACCGTAGAGTTTAATCTTCTAAACGCGCATAAAGTAGAAAATGTGCATTTTTTGTCATTCAATGACAAAAAGAGAAGGATGGGTATCATACTAGGACAACGCGGCAAACAATTGCTGAGCCCTTACTCGGCTCCTTTCGGTGGTTTCTCATTCAACAAATCACAACGACTGTACTGTATAGACAAGGCTGTCGAAGCACTCCAAAAATATGCCAAAGCAAAAGGACTGTCCGTTAAAATAGCATTGCCACCCTTGTTTTACGATTCCCAGCAGTTGGCAGAAACTGCCAACTGCCTTAGCAGATTTGGAACATTGGAATGTTTGGAAATGAATTATCATTTCCCCGTTTCTTCATTTGCGCAATACGAAGAAATAATAGAGCGAAACGCAAAAAAGAATTTGCACCGCTCATTGGATGAGAATTTTGAATTTCTTGCCATAGACCCCAATGATCATGCCAACATTGCAAATGCCTATGATGTCATTCGAAGAAATCGTGCAGAGCGGGGTTTCCCGTTGCGAATGTCATTCCAAGACGTAGAGAAAACAATACAATTGGTACAGGCCGACTTTTTCCTTTTAAGACATGACGGCAATGGGATTGCTGCCGCACAAGTGTTTCATGTGACAAAAGACATCGCGCAAGTCATCTATTGGGGTGACCTCCGGGAATATTCGTCACTTCGGCCTATGAATTTCTTTACTTACAAATTGTTTGAATATTATTACCTGTCAGGACTGAAAATACTTGACATTGGTCCTTCGACAGAAGACGGTATTCCTAATTATGGACTTTGCGATTTCAAAACCAGTATTGGGTGTATCCCAACACCAAAATTTGTGTTTGAAATGTAAAGAAAGCCCCGGTTTTCAAGATTCATCATCCTGAAAACCGGGTAATATGAGGAAATCTCTTTCAGGTTCGAAACAAATATGGTCAGTCTTCGATAATAGCCACGGTCACATCACAGGCCGCCTGTGCTCCCAGAACCAAAGCCTGCTCAATATCTGCAGTTTTTGACGGTCCACTTATAAAGCATCCATATCCGTAATCGGTCATACGAATACGGGAGTATGCCTCGTGCATATTATTGACAATGTTGCTTTTGTGCAATACGATAACAAGATTTTCTGAAATGAACATTACCGCACGTTCTTTCATTGTCTGCGGAACCCAAATACAACCATTCTCAGCCACTCCAATTTCGCCTTCTACAACTCCCACATCTGTACCGTTCAGGTCTTTAGCGCCGCTTGCTGTGTCAGGATTGGTAGTCGATGTAACGTAGGGCAAATGCGATGTTATGTTTTTTGCATCGGGATACAACTTTCCGATAATCTTGTCAACATCGGTGTAACGTACATTTTCAATCACTCTCGCCCCCACAGTATTGCATGCATCCAAAAATGCTTGATAGGTGTTTTCATAAATTGTAGCCTCTATTTGCAG
>CAVFEZ010000008.1:9924-68641 GCA_963621665.1 Akkermansia muciniphila
TATTTGCAGATTGGGCATATCGTATTGCACCTTTGTGTTATGGCGCAACTTTTCTAATAGAATTTCTTTTTTCATCTTTTTCGGTGTATGCTTAAAAGACGTACATTGTTTAACCTCGCTGACACTCTATAACCTACCCTTGTTTTTCTTCCAAAGCTGTTGAAAGGTTTCTTTGGCAAATACTGGCAATGTATGCCCAATACCCCAAGGATTTATCCATCGCACATACGTCAGACGGTCGGGAATAATATTGGCCAAAGGTGCAAGTCGTGTAGCTACTGAGTAAGCCGTAGGATGGTCGAAAATTGCAGACATTCCCAACGACATCATTTTCTTTGTGGAATTTGCTTTCCCCAGCTTGTCAAGACTCTGTCTCCATACATAAACTTGCGAACCCGGCGCTACTTCGGCAGGACACACCTTATCGCACGAAAGACAGAGTGTACAGGCTGACACATTGTCGGCATTATGATACGGGTCATGGAGCATTCCCAGGTTGATGCCTATGGGGCCGGGGATAAAATAGGTATATGAATAACCGCCCGATCGCCGATATACAGGACAGGTATTCATACAAGCACCACAACGGATACACTTGAGGGTTTCCCAATGTTTCTCGTCCGCCAAAATATCACTACGGCCATTGTCAACCAATATCACATGCATCTCGCCACCGGGTCTTGCCTGTCGGAAATGTGAGGTAAATGAGGTGGTCGGCTGCCCCGTTCCAGAACGGCATAACAATCTTTGAAAGACAGCCAGTGATGCGTAGTTCGGGATAAGTTTTTCGATACCCATTGCAACGATATGCAACTTGGGTACTGATGTAGACATGTCCGCGTTCCCCTCATTGGTACAAACAACGATATCACCTGTTTGGGCAACTCCAAAATTGCATCCCGTCATACCTGCTCCCGCTTCCATAAACTGGTTGCGGAGATGCTTCCTTGCGCATTTGGTCAAGTAGGTCGGGTCATAATTGCCTTTTTCTGTACTGATGCCTTTCTCTTCAAACATTTTGCCAACTTCCTCTCTTTTGAGATGAATGGCGGGCATTACAATATGACTGGGCCGTTGTTTCAGCAGTTGTATGATTCGTTCGCCAAGATCTGTTTCTACAACGTCTATTCCATGAGCTTCAAGAAATGGATTCATTGCACACTCTTCAGTCAACATAGACTTGCTTTTCACCATTTTCTTCACGCCATGGGATTCCAATATATTGAGTACCTCCTTATTGAATTCTTCGGCATTTTCCGCCCAATGTACAATCACGCCACGCTTCTCAAGCTGGTCTGAAAACATTTCCAGATAGTCAGCAAGATGTGTTATCGTATGTCGTTTGATGTCACTGGCGTGATTACGCAATGATTCCCACTCCGGCAAGTCATATGCCATTGTGTCCCTTTTCTGTCGCACGGACCAAAATGTAGCGTCGTGCCAACTTGTCTTGTCCACGTCAGCTACAAACCGACGTGCTGCTTTTGAATGTAATGTACTCATAGCCCTGCTGCCAAGATTTGTACTACATGAATGAATTTGATAGGTAATTTTTGCTTGCGCGCGATGCCCTGCATGTGCATTAGGCACGAACTGTCCGGTCCTGTAACATACTCTGCGCCAGTGACCATGTGTCGGTGTATCTTGTCCTGCCCCATCCGCGTAGAGACATCAGGTTCTTCAATGGCAAACATACCGCCAAATCCACAACACTCATCCTTTCTTTCCGGTTCGCAAATTGTTATGCCTTTTACGAGACTAAGTAAATCTATAATTTTGTTGTATGGAGCGATATGCTGCTCTGATGGTGACGAAAGTCCAAGCTCGCGAACGCCATGACAAGAATTGTGCACACTTACTTTATGGGGAAAAGAACTAGGAAGAGACTGTACTTTCAGTACGTCATGTAGAAATTCTACAATATCCATGGTTTTGCCATAACTCTGACATTTGTGCCCGTCTTTCATGAATTGGGGATAGTTATACCTCACAAACGCAGCGCATGACGCAGACGGGGCTACAACATAATCGAAATCATGAAACAATTCGTCAAATCGTTGTGCTAACGGTTTGGCCATTTCTTGGAAACCTGCATTAGCCATTGGTTGGCCGCAGCAAGTTTGGTGGAGAGGATAGGCGACATCTACGCCAAGACTCCTTAATAACTTGTACGTTGCGACACCAACTTCTGGATAAATGGCGTCAACGTAGCAAGGAACAAATAATCCTATTTTCATAATGCTATCCAGTCAACAGACTCTTTTTTCTACTGCAAATTTAACAAATTTGCAACAAACGAAAATTCATAAGAATAGGAATATTATACGGTTTTATTTATTTAACGTTAAGCGCAAACCCATTTGCAGATTGAAGTTGAGTGGCTTTTCTTTATAGATGTTGTCCACAAGACTTCCATTGTTGAAATAGTATTTTATGCCAGGCTCCACATAGAAACCAAGCTTGGGTATAATCATATATTCCGCCCCTATCGTAGCCCCAGTGGACATTTGGATGCGGTCCTTCTTTATTTTACTCTTTACCCCTTCGGCTTCTACTGTTGCGGATACATTAAAGTCCATTTGACCATAAACTTTGCTGTAAACGTTTAGTTTCCCTACTTTCCACAGATCATAAGCCAAACCAACAGGTATTCCTACATAGGTCAGACGCTGGCAGTCTTTCACCTCGTCTTCACCCACATCACGGATGAAGTCAGAGATGGCCATAGTATAAACGACACCTGTCGATATGGAGAGCCGGTTCGTCAAATCGTAACTCATGGTCAGACCAAAAGACAAGGGCTGAAAATGGTGTTTCGTTTCTTTATAATATGCGAGCAATGCCGGGTTGTCTGCAGATGTAGCGAAGCTACTTGCGCATAACGCATTTGACATTGTAACATTCGATGCGCTGTTCTGAGAAGCAAAGACATTGGAAGCATGAATGCCAATACTAATCTTCTTCTTGGAATATGAATTGCCCAGGTTGTTTGTCGCTATAGTGGCACCCGTGTATTTGTACTGCGAGGCATTATTAGTCTGTTCGGATTGATGTTGGTCTTCTTTACGATTGCTTGTCACGTCTGTTGAGATTGTTCTAACAGAGTCGCCATTACATACTGGATCAGCCATTTCTTCTAAATCAGAATTCTCTACACTTGCTTTTGGGGTTGCCAATGTCGCGTTTGTCGGCATCGGAGATGCTGATCCGTCCGAATGGCGTGTAGTTATAGCGAGTAACTGCTTATCGATATCAGAAAGTTTTTTGTTTTGGGATAATGTTGCATTTGGCATCTGAGTACCCTCTGCATATTTTAGGTTGTAGTACCCTATTCCCCCAATGATGAAGATCAAAACAGCGGCAGCAATACGTGACCAATGATAGATAGAAATAATCTTTCGTTGCTGGTCACGCTCTTTGGTTTCCAAAGATTCAGTTATGCAATCCCATAAATCATCAGGAACAGGTTCTTGATGATTTTCAAGGCGCGTACGCATTTGTTGTATCCAGTCTATATCTTTTCTCATATCATTGTCTGTTTGAGTATTCTTTGATCATCTTTGCCAGCATCTTTTTAGCATGAAAATACTGTGATGCGGAAGTGTTGGAAGAGATGCCTAATCGTTGGGCGATTTCTTTATGGCTCATATCCTCAAACACGTACATGTTGAGCACCGCTCGATAACCGTCCGGAAGACGCCCAATCAATTGCATTAGCGTTTCATCGGATATGGCATTGACGTCCGGTTCGTCTTCCATTTCATCAGGTATATCATCAGTAAAGGTGAAACGGTTGCTTTTTCTCAGAAAATCCAAGCATTCATTGGCGACAATCCGGGAAATCCAGGATTTCAAAGAACCATCACCTTTATATTGGAATTTCCCTATCGAAGAAAATATCTTTATGAAACTATCTTGTAAGACGTCCTTCAGTTCTTCCCGCTTGGGTATATATCGCAAGCCAACGGCCATAGCATAACCTGAATACTGGTCATACAGTTGCCGCATTGCTGCTCTTTCGCCTTGCTTTACCTTTTTGACGAGAGTCTCTTCTTGCTTCACAATTCTTACGGGAAAGGTTATTATTTCGTTGCTTTTGTCGTTATGAATCTAAGACTGAGCGGTGAATGCCCTTCTTCTAACACTTCCCCGTTAAGGGATGACACAACAGACCAACCGCAGACCTTTAAGAAAATAGAAAGCCTACAAGTATTCGGAGCGTACATCATCCAAGATGACTGCGTACCGCTGCTTGAAGATGCAAATGAGATTCGTGCGACACAAGGCTTTCCGTCTATAACTAGATCGAAATCAAGAGTTTCTACAAATAGTCTAAAGTAAATAGTCTGCTCTGATATACCGATTGGCTCATAGGGTATTTTCCAATCCTTTTGATTGGATATTTCTACATTCCTATTCTTAAATATATTCTTTATTAATTTCTCATAAGGTGATGAAGAATATGTTATTAAGTCGTTTCCTATTTCAATATCCTCGTTACATAAAGTACCATCATCTGTACCCCAAATACCGGAAAATCGGCCAACATACAGTGCCGATTCTTGAGAACTGCCTGAAGCGGCCACATTTATTTCTTCGGAAGGCACCGATGTACATCCTGCAAACATTAGTAATATACCGCACAATAGCATTGCGCATATTGGCAGGTAGGGTCTTTTTATCGTCCTTTTTCTCTTCATTACGTCTTGGATTTTCCTCTATATAACTATAACTCTCAAACGGGTCTAATCTTGTACGGGAGATGTATAAATTTGAAAAAATGCGTTTGCAAGACCGAGTATCCGACAATAATTACTAATTTTGTCCCCGTTTAATCGCGCACTTGCGTGCCTAGTTTCGCTACAACACCCATCAGAATAAGTCCATTCAGCAAATTATGGACCAAGTGCAAACAAAAGAAAGAGAAACGTAGTAAATTGTATGATAGTTTGCATTGCCGAGAAACCAAGTGTCGCCAAAGATATTGCGCGTATAATAGGAGCGACAAAGTCGTGTCAAGGATATATTGAGGGAAACGGATATCAGGTAACTTGGACATACGGTCATCTGTTCACACTAAAAGAACCTAACGACTATACTGACAAATGGAAGGTTTGGAGCCTTGGTTCTCTGCCTATGATACCACAGCGCTTTGGAATCAAACTCATTGAAGAGGACGGCATAAAACGACAGTTTGCTGTAATTGAAAAACTCATGCAAGCGGCTGATAGTATTGTGAACTGCGGTGATGCCGGGCAAGAAGGTGAACTGATACAACGTTGGGTCATGCAAAAAGCCCAAGTACATTGTCCGGTACAGAGGCTGTGGATTTCCTCCATGACAGACGAGGCTATACGTGAGGGATTCCAGAATCTAAAGGACCAAAGCGAATACCAGTCTCTCTATACGGCAGGACTATGCCGTGCAATCGGTGACTGGCTTATTGGTATGAATGCGACACGGCTTTATACACTCAAGTATGGCCAAAACCGTCAAGTCCTTAGTATAGGACGGGTACAGACCCCGACATTGGCTCTCATTGTCAACCGGCAGAAGGAAATTGACAATTTTACTCCCGAAACCTATTGGGTACTTTCAACCCATTATCGGGATACCCTTTTTGTGGCCACGAAAGGGAAATTCATGTCAAAGGAAGAAGGAGAACAGGCTTTCTCTAAAATTGAGGGCAAGGACTTCTTGGTAACAAGTGTCTCGAAGAAAAAAGGTTGTGAGGCACCTCCCCGACTTTTCGACCTAACCTCATTGCAGGTGGAATGTAATAAAAAATTCAGTTACTCCGCCGAGACGACCCTTAATATTATACAAGGACTCTACGAAAGAAAACTTACAACTTACCCCCGCGTCGACACACAATTTCTTAGTGATGACATTTACCCGAAATGCCCCAATGTACTAAGAGGACTAAGAGGATATGAACAACATACACTTCCCCTATTGTCCCAACCGCTAGCCAAAAGCAAGAAAGTGTTTGATTCGTCAAAAGTTACAGACCACCATGCCATCATCCCGACAGGGGTTCCTGCAGCCAATCTGACGGACATGGAGCGAAATGTATATGATCTCATTGCCAAAAGGTTTATTGCGGCCTTTTATCCTGACTGCAAATTTTCCACAACTACGGTATTGGGAAAAGTCGAAGAAATAGAATTCAAGGTCACGGGAAAAGAAATTCTATCACCAGGATGGCGTTGCGTATACGGTAATGAGACACGGCCAACAGACTCCGATGATGTCCAAAAAGGAGATGAAGAACGCAATCTTCCTGTGTTCTCCGTAGGCGAAAGTGGACCTCAAACGCCGTCTCTTACAGAGAAACAGACAACACCACCGAAATACTATAGCGAGGCGACGTTGTTGAAGGCAATGGAAACGGCCGGTAAATTTGTCGAGGATGAAGAGTTGCGTGCAGCCCTCAAAAAGAATGGTATAGGGCGGCCGTCATCCCGCGCAAATATTATTGAAACATTGTTCAAACGACATTATATCCGACGTGAGCGCAAAAATCTTGTAGCCACGCCTACGGGTATGGAACTTATAGACACTATTCACGAGGAACTTCTAAAGAGTTGTGAACTTACGGGTATATGGGAAAAGAAACTGCGCGATATTGAAAACAAACAGTACGATGCGGCAGATTTTATAAATGGACTCAAAGACCAAGTTTCGCAGATTGTCGTTGATGTTCTCCGAGACAATAGCAACAGGCGTGTCTCTGTTACCACCGATGAGGATATTAAAAAGAAGACGTCCCGACGTACTTCAACAACACGAAAAAATGTCCCCAAGGCCAAAACAACATTGAAGGAGTCAGAAAAAACACCTGACCAAGATGTATATGTTGGTACGCGTTGCCCTCAATGCGGCCAAGGGACAATCATTAAAGGGAAAACCGCGTACGGGTGTAGTAATTGGAAGAATGGCTGTACCTATAGAATCGCCTTTCATGATACAAAATAAATTCTAAAAATAGCCATAGGCGGTGAGCGAAGACCTGTTCGTCCTCGTTCACCGCCTATGGCATTGTCTCAATATTGTTCTTGTTCTCAGAACGGATAGAGCAGCGGCAATACAAATGTCATAACAACACCAATTATGATTTGCAAAGGAAGGCCGACACGCACATAATCCATAAAACGATAATTGCCGGCCTGCATCACCAATGCATTTGGCGGTGTTGAGAATGGAGAAGCAAAACACATGCTTGCACCCAATGTGACAGCGAAAAGGAACGGATAGGGACTTACTGACAGACTTTGGGCTGACGACAAAGCGATAGGTGCCATGAGCACGGCAGTTGCCGTATTGCTGATAAACATGGTCAATAGTGACGTCGTGAAATAGATCCCTGCCAACATAGCCATTGGTCCGTACGAACCCAGCCGACTGACCAGTAACTGTGATACGCTGTCCGAAACTCCAGTCTTTTCCAAAGCGACGGACATCGGCAGCATTGCAGCAATCAGTACAATACTTTCCCAATTGATAGTACGGTATGCTGCTTCCACACTGCGTACGCACCCGGTCAGCACCATAAGAATGGCCGCAATCATCACTGCAGTGACCGGAGCTACGGGTATCGCGTCAAACACCATCATAGCAATCATTCCGATCATTATGGCGGCTGCGACAGGAGCTTTGTAGTCTAAAGTCACCTGTGCTGCTTTCTCAAGCGGTTGTCCCATAACTACCCAATCGTCTTCTTCGCGTTCCAGTCTGGCAATATTATCCCATGTTCCTTGTACGAGGAGTATGTCTCCCGAAAGGAAGGTGAGGTCTGCCAAATTTTCTGTAAGATGTTTTCCGCCTCGCCTTACCCCCATAATGTTGATGTTGTACTTTTCGCGGAATCCTGATTCTCTGACAAGGTGGCCAATAAATCGGGACTTTGGCATCAGCAAAAGTTCGGCTATGCCGATGTCATAGAAAGCCAATGCCTCTGTCTGATGGTTTTTACCATCTCGGGTAAACTTCAGATTTCTGAGACCTTGGTCACGTTCAAGTTGTTTTACCTGCAGAGGATCTCCAGAGACAATGATTGTGTCTCCTTTTTCAAGAGCAGTATTAGGTCCGGCTAATTTTTGCTCCACATGCCGAAGAATCTTTTTTCGGCTTGCGGTTTCTCTTCTTATCTCTATGACGGTCAGACCATAAATATTATATATTTGCAGTTCTGATATAGTCTTACCGATGGCTTTAGACTTGTCTTCCACTACCAGACGTGAAAGATTTTCAGAAAGTTTGTATTCGTCGGCAAGTTGATTGAGCGATTTTGTCTTGCTTTTGTTTCCAACCGGACCGCCTTTGGACAGTATCCATTTACTCAGAGGAAGCAAAACCACAATTCCGACAACGATACATACTAAACCGACAGGGAAAAACGAGAAAAACGACAAAGGGGCAAGTCCCGCGTCTGTTAGCGTTTCTTGTATTACCAAATTTGGCGGCGTACCGATAAGTGTCAGCATACCACCCATACTGCTTGCAAATGCCAATGGCATCAACAATCGACGAGCCTTGACGTCAGCCTTAGTTGAAAGACTTACAACTATCGGCATCATCAGGGCAACGGTACCTGTATTGCTGACAAAAGCGCCTATGACGGCGGTAACAATCATGACAAGAAGAAAAACAATGGTTTCATTGTTCCCAGCGAGTTGCATAATCCGTCCTCCAATCATTTTGGCCAATCCTGTCTGGAAGATACCTCCTCCTACGACAAACAATCCGACCATCATGATGACGACCTGATTTGAAAATCCCGACAATGCTTCTTGCGGAGTGAGGATTCCACATAACAACAACGCCACCAAAGCACAGATGGCTACCAAGTCTGACCGCACCTTACCAATTGCAAAGAACACAGCAGATATCGCTAAAATAAGAAGTGTTTGTATCATGATTAGGCTTGTTTATGTTATTAATCGTCGATTTTGCGTTAGGGCTTTCAGATAGTTCCTTGTGTATGCTGACTTTTTTTCTACAAGTATACCGGCTGTCTGTAAACAGAGCAACGTATAGAAGTAGGGGATCATTCCCCTACCCTATGCCGTATTGTCATTTGAATGTCAGTTCTTCCTTTTCCGGGTCTTTATCGATGGAGATGTCTGCCCCTTCTTTGATGTCACCATTTAATATATGGTTGCAGATACCATCCTCTACATAATTTTGGATGGCCCGTTTTAGCGGACGCGCTCCATACATGATATCGTAACCTTTGGTGGCAAGAAAATCTTTGGCCGCCTCTGTCAGTTCTATTTTATAGCCAACCTCTTCAAGCCGTTGTCCGAGAACGCCAATCTCTATGTCTACAATGCTTCTGATAGCAGATTTGTCGAGTTGGTCGAAAGTGATGATTTCATCAAGACGATTCAAGAACTCTGGCGCGAACTGTTTGCTCAGACTTTTTTGCACTATTGATCTTGCGTACTCTTTATCGCTATCGCCATTTGCGCCATTCAATGATGCATCTGCCCTAAATCCGATACTTCGGCCGAAATCCTTGAGCTGTCGAGTGCCCGCATTCGATGTCATAATAATAACGGTATTGCGGAAATCAACAATTCTACCATTACCGTCTGTCAGACGGCCCTCATCCAAGACTTGCAACAGCATATTGAATACGTTGCCATGAGCTTTCTCAATCTCATCGAGCAGTACAATGGAATATGGATGACGGCGCACCTTTTCTGTCAGTTGGCCTCCTTCTTCATAGCCCACATATCCGGGAGGAGCGCCTACAAGACGTGAAGTATTGAAACTCTCGGAATACTCGCTCATGTCAATTCTGATCAGCGCATCACTGGTACCAAACATCAGTTCTGCCAGTTTTTTGGCCAAATGTGTCTTTCCTACACCGGTGGGACCTAAAAACATAAACACTCCGATGGGCCGATTGGGCGCTTTCAGTCCGAGACGGTTACGCTGAATGCACTTGACTACTTTTTCAATGGCTCTATCCTGACCGACAATGTCCTTTTTCAGGACCTCCGGCATCTTTGCCAATCTTTGGTTCTCGCTTTCTGCAATACGTTGTACAGGAATGCCGCTCATTTGTGCTACTACATTCTCCACATCCCCAACTTCGACTGTTTCCCTTTTTGTACAATCAGCCGAAGCCCATTTGGAATTGAGCATTTCAAGTTCATTCTCAAGATGTACCTGTCGGTCGCGAAGATCTGCAGCCAACTCGAAATTCTGATTCTGCACGGCTTTTCTTTTCTGCTGGTCGACGGCCCGGATTTCTTTCTCCTTTTGGTCAATTTCCGGTGGTATTTGCGCGTGCTTAAGATGTACTTTTGCCCCTACCTCATCAAGAGCGTCAATCGCTTTGTCGGGGAAGGCCCTGTCGGTAATGTACCTCTCGGTCAGTTTCACACACTGCGCCAGCGCATCCTCGGTATATTGTACATGATGGTGTTCCTCATATCTGCCTTTGATGTTTTGCAGAATTGCCAAAGTCTGTTCTGCAGTCGTTGGCTCAATTAGAATCTTTTGGAAACGTCGCTCCAAGGCTCCGTCTTTTTCAATACTGTTGCGATACTCATCGAGAGTAGTAGCACCGATACACTGTATGGCGCCGCGTGCCAAAGCGGGTTTCATGATGTTGGCTGCGTCCATGCTTCCCGGAGCGCTTCCGGCGCCGATCAATGTATGTATCTCGTCAATGAAAACGATGATGTTAGGGTTGCCTTCTATTTCTTTCAGCAATTGGTGGATACGTTCTTCAAACTGCCCACGGTACTTTGTTCCGGCAACGATAGCTGTCATGTCAAGGCTGACAATCCGTTTGTTGAAAAGAATCGGTGACGTATGGCGTTTGACTATCATTTGTGCAAGACCTTCTGCAATGGCGCTTTTCCCCACTCCAGGTTCACCGATGAGAATGGGGTTGTTCTTTTTTCTTCTGCACAATATTTCTACCACCCGTTCCATCTCCTTGTCGCGTCCGATGACCACATCAAGTTTTCCTTCTGTTGCGGCCTGCGTAAGGTCTGTAGAAAATTTGTCAAGAATGGGAGTCTTTACGCCTCTGGTTATGGTTGGAGCAACCTTGTCAGTGTGGCGTTCGGTTTCCCCTCCACCTTGATTCTGCTGTTCAGTGTCTTCTTCATCGGAAAGTCCGATGCCGTTTCTTGTGGTATTTTTATGCTGTAGTGATCTTTTTGCATCCATATAAGTTATATTGTGGCTTTCTAATGTATCTTTTGCTCCATTGCTTGATTTGTCATGCAAGATGGCAAGCAAGACGTGCTCTATGTCTACTATGGCGACACGTTGCAAGCGAGCCTCGAGAACAGCAAGTTTGAGTATATTATTGGCATTCTCGCTAAGTGCTGGTTCTCTGCCATCTTGTACCGTGAATGGCCTGTCGGCTGTATATTTTTCTATTTTTGTTTCCAACTCAGATTTTATCGTCTGTGCCTCTATTCCCATCTGGTGCAAAAGGGTATGGAGAGGACTATCCTTCTCTCTCAAAACACCAAGCAACAAATGTTCCGGCCCGACTACATCGCTGTCAAGCCGAATCGCTTCTTCTTTGCTGAAAGACAGAATTTCCGAAACTTTGAGTGAAAATTGATTTGTCATAAACGATATTTGTATATCAGATTTTTCAAATTATAAGTTCCTAAAATAGTATCCTAATTATAAATGTAATTCAACAAACACCGTGCCAATCAAACGGTTTTGTCCAAGCCCTTAATAATATTCTTCAATTCTATGACACGCGCAGCCTTTTCTTTTGGGTATCCGTATTTTTCATAACAAGAGAGCGAATCTAGAAAAGTTTGTAGTGCTTGTTCGTTGTTGCCTAAATTCAAGTAACAGAAAGCCAAGTGAAACAAGGCATCGGCCTTTTCATTGTTGTGGCAAAGAGATAACATCGCGTCATAGTAAGTTATAGCCTCCTTAAACTCGCCCAAATTGAAGTGGCTTTCGGCTGTACAATAGTTATACAAAGACCGCTCTTGTGGAGCGAATGCATCAAGCTGTGCCACAAGCGTGTCCATTGTTTTACAAGTCATGGCATAGTCTTGTTCATAATAATAGCAGAGTCCTATGTATGCTTTTAACCTTGGACTCAACCGGTGCTTCTTGTCGAGCTGGCACAGGATTATCAACGCCTCGTGAAACTTGTTGCTTTGCATGTACTCCATGGCCATGCCTAACTTTTCGCTGTCTTTTTGTGCATATAGACGACTGGGGAACACGAGAAATCCGACAGAAAACATGCAGCAAACAAGCAGATAGTGCATATTTTTACGCCCAAGTCCAATACGGAGTATCATACTCTTGCTAAGGTGTATTTGCATTCAGTTCATCAAACAAACTGCGGACATATGGGCGATTCCAGTCGGACACATGATATCTTATACCATTATAGCTCAACAGGTCAACGTCCAACGGTATTTCGCTCCGGTTTCTTGGATCCCGTCCACAGGCATATTCTATTTTCTTGAGAAAGACATTCAGTTCATGGACGCTCATTGCCGTATCAAAAACTGCAAGGAAATTTCGGAACGGAGGGCTTCCTTCTATTCCAATAGCTTTCGTCTCAACAACTTTGCTAAATCGTATATTCGGAAATTCATTATTTAGAATTCGCTGGGCGGTCGTAATACATTCTTCGGCATCGTAATTGGACCCTACCGCGACAAGAACCCGACTATACTTAGCTGTACTTGCGTCATTTTCTGTCACCGAGGAGATCGTTGAGAAAATTGTCCAAATCTTTGTCAAGCCCTTTCATCAAATCTCCACCTATCAAGACGGTGTCATTGTCAGCAACATAAAGTTCCGAAAAAGGTTCTTTTTCGTCTGTTTCCAATACAAAACTGTATGGTTTCATGATACCGAGACTGTCTGCAAGACTGGCGTTTTTTTGAAAAAAGGTTCGCAATACCCGGGTCACCTCATCATAGAAACCCTCCTCGCTATTGCCAATCCATTGCTCGATGACGCATCTCGTGATTTCATTGTCGTCATCGTCAAAAGCAGTCATGTCGCCATTCTCCTGCGACACGCGTATGTGAATGTCGGTCAAGAGCATCGGCTCATCAGCAGAAGGAAACTTCTGCGCAAGTTTTTTTGTGAACCGCTCCACCTGTTGCAATGTCTGTTCTGTTGCTTTCATAAGAATATTCTTTATTATCTGCAAACTTACATATTTTTCCCGACTTTTATTAGGCATGATAGTTAAAACATTATAAGTTTTGTCACCTCTTGTCATTATTTGTCGCGCCAAGCCGCCTTGTTCCTTTGTTATACGCCATTTTTTGCTACCTTTGCAGGCATTATGGAAATAGATATATTATCAGACAACGAATTGGCTTTATTGCAACAAATAATCCAAGAATCACAAAATATCGTTATCAGTTGCCATAAGTCACCGGACGGTGATGCATTGGGGTCATCGTTGGCATGGTCTGAATACCTCCAACAATTAGGCAAAAAGCCGACTATAATTATTCCCGATGCTTTTCCTGATTTTCTTCAATGGCTCTCAGGTACCGAGAAGATTGTTCGTTATGACAAACACACTGAGCAAGCCAAAGAAATATTGGACAGTGCAGACCTCATCTTCTGTTTGGATTTCAATGCCTATAATCGGGTGGACGAGATGAGCGAGTCACTACAGAATAGCCCTGCAAAACTGGTAATGATAGACCACCATCTCGACCCAACACTACCAACAGTATTGGCTATATCCCATCCTCAGAAAAGCAGCACGTGCGAATTGGTATTTCGCATTATTTGGCAGATGGGTGGCTTCGAGCAGATGACTTCGAGATGTGCTTCCGACATATATTGTGGAATGATGACGGATACAGGAGGATTTACATACAATTCAAATGACCCGGCAATATTCTTCATCATCAGCCAACTGCTGACAAAATCTATAGACAAGGACAAGATTTACCGTAATGTGTTCAACAATTATAGTACATGGGCCATTAGACTGAGGGGCTATATCCTTTGTCACAAGCTGAATGTCATCAATGATTTCCATGCAAGTTATTTTTCCCTGTCACGCCGAGATATGAAAGAATTTCACTTTATCAAAGGCGATGCTGAGGGATTGGTCAATGAGCCTTTGAAGATAAAAGGCATGAAATTGTCCATCTCATTACGGGAAGACGACAGACGCGACAATTTGGTTTGGGTCAGCCTACGCTCTGTTGATGATTTCCCTTGCAATGAAATGGCAACATTGTTCTTTAATGGAGGAGGCCATCTTAATGCGAGCGGAGGGCATCTCAGATGTTCTCTCAAAGAGGCCGAAGATTGTGTGCGCAATGCCATCAAATCCTATGCGGAAAAACTGCAATAACTTATACGTCATTCGTTATGTCGCATATGAATAAAAATTAAAATATATAATTGCCGACATCCACTCTACACAAATTTTGCTAACTTTGCCCCATAAAATATTAGACAAAATAAAACATGAGAAAAATCCAAATTGCAATATTTGCTATTATCGGAATTGTTGCGCTTGCATCCTGCAGCAATAGCGAAACGTATGCCGACCAAAAGAAAAAAGAACGGACTGCCATAAACAAATTGATTGCAGACTCTACAATAAACGTCATTTCAGAGAGCACATTCAATGCCCAAGATTCTACAACTGACGTTTCAAAAAATCAATACGTATTGTTTGAATCCTCCGGCGTATATATGCAAATCATCCGCAAAGGATGCGGAGAGAAGATAAAAGATGGAGAGACCGTTACTGTTTTATGCCGTTTCAACGAATACAATTTATTACAGAGCGCCGATTCCGTCCAGTTGTCAAACATGGGAACTTCCTGGCTTGTGGACAAAATTATGGTAAAACGGAATTCCGGGACCTATACCGCCTCTTTCGACAAAAATTCCAGTCTGATGTATACGGCATACAGTAGTGCCGCAGTCCCCAATGGATGGCTTATACCCCTTTCATATATAAATATCGGCCGTCCAACAAAAGACGGTGATGAAATTGCGAAGGTTAAACTTATCGTCCCCCACTCTCAAGGGCAACAATACGCTTCGCAAAATGTATATCCATGCCTCTACGAACTGACCTTCCAGAGAGGTAAATAGTTAAAGAACCGATAAAATCATAACCAATGACATTGATCAAATCAATATCGGGTATTCGGGGTACAATAGGTGGACGTCCCGGAGACACCCTAAATCCTTTGGATATTGTAAAGTTCACGTCCGCATATGCAACGTTTATCAAGAAGAATGCTGAAGACGGCAAACGGTTGAAGATCGTTGTGGGCCGGGACGGACGCATTTCCGGAGAGATGGTCAAGAATATAATATGCGGCACTTTGATGGGTATGGGGGTAGATGTCCTTAATATCGGGCTAGCCACTACACCGACAACAGAGCTTGCAGTAACCATATCCAATGCGGACGGCGGCATTATAATAACAGCAAGCCATAATCCAAGACAATGGAATGCGCTCAAACTCCTTAACTCAAAAGGAGAATTCCTTACAAAGGAAGACGGAAATGAAGTACTGGACATTGCCGACAAGGAAGATTTCAATTATGCTGATGTCGATAGTCTGGGACATTATACGGAAGACACTTCCTTTGACCAGAAGCATATCGACAGCGTCCTAAACTTGGCGTTGGTGAATGTGGATGCCATACGTGAAAACCATTTTAAGGTATGCGTTGATACCATCAACAGTGTTGGCGGCATTATCCTTCCTCAATTGTTGGAACAATTGGGAGTGGAATATACCATTATCAACAAAGAACCCAATGGTAACTTCGCCCATAATCCAGAACCTTTGGAGAAAAATTTGAGTGAAATAATGTCCACTGTTGCCCAAGGCGGCTATGATTTGGGCATTGTCGTCGACCCCGATGTAGACCGTTTGGCTTTTATCTGTGAGAACGGCGTAATGTTTGGAGAAGAGTATACATTGGTGAGCATTGCTGACTATGTACTGTCGCATACGCCTGGCAATACAGTCTCCAATTTGAGTTCTACACGCGCACTTCGTGATATTACCGAACAACATGGCGGCATCTATACGCCGGCAGCAGTGGGAGAAGTTAATGTCACGACAAAGATGAAAGATGTACATGCAATTATCGGAGGTGAAGGTAATGGAGGGGTAATATATCCGGAGAGTCATTACGGACGTGACGCATTGGTCGGCATCGCACTTTTCCTTTCAGCATTGGCAGAAAAGAAATGCACAGTCAGCAAGTTGCGCTCAACCCTTCCCAATTACTGCATTGCCAAGAATCGCATAGACCTGACGCCTAATACTGATATAGACGCTATCTTGGAAAAAGTAAAAGAAATTTATAAACATGAGAAAATCACCGACATTGACGGTGTAAAAATAGACTTCCCCGACAAATGGGTGCATCTCCGCAAATCGAACACAGAACCCATAATTCGTGTATATAGCGAAGCGCACACTATGGAAGAGGCTGAAACATTGGGAAAAAGCCTTATGAAAGTTGTCTACGACATGCAGTAAATGCATTCTCATCCCACCCAATAAAAGCATAGATGAAGCCCGTCATTGTTATGGGCTTCATCTATGCTTCGCTCATTGTATATTCGCTCTTTCTGCAAATATACTAACTGATGTATTTTATTCTACGCACAACAGAAAAAAACTTCCAAGTGGATCTTAGCGATGGAGATAAAATGTCCTAAATGCCGATACAGATTTGTTGATAAAATTCCATCCAGACTCAATGAATATTCCTGTGTATGCCCACGTTGTGGCACACCTTTTATGGTCTGTCTGAACCAAGTAAAGGGAGAAAGTATCCCATGTAAAGGACAGGCACAAGATAATCCAAAGGGAGATATCCCGTCTGCGATTGCCAATCGGGATTCCTACGACTGTTCATCTCTTGAGGAGTCGCTTCCGCAGCACAAAATGCCAAATACGACAAACAGGGATATTGTTTCTTCTATAAATTCCCAAATCAGGAGAAAGAACGACAAATACCTATATCGTCTTGTTGTCGCATTCATTGTTTCTATTATTCCCTTTGTCATCTTGTCTTTGTTTGTGTTAAGCCGCTGTATGGGAGCACAGGAAATATCCGTGCTTACAGAAGATACGGAAGACAAGGCCCTTGATGTTGACACATCCTCTGTCTTTACGAATACATCAAATGGTGCTTGTACACAACCTGTTCCGCAATGGGTAAAAGGAGTATGGACGGGAGAAGCGCAATTCTTTCGCATCACACTTGAAGTCGGCGACACATATATTACCGAGATCAATGGCAACAAAAAAGCACGAGGCGCATATCAATACGACAACGGCCGGCTATATTGCAGATTTCCAGAAAACAGTACATATACATACCTTGTCAACGAGGATACACATACCATCACTGCAGGAGAAGGATTGATTCTCCGCAAGCAGAAATGACCAGAGAGAGCATAAGTCAGACAAATAGGCCATACCGGTAAAGATTGCTAACATCGCGTTTAATAGGCGTTAATATGCCAAATAGGATTGTTAAAATGGAATAAAGAAAACGGTCAAAATGTCACTTTAACGTTTTTTGCGTCTATATTTGCAACCGCTTTGGAAAAGGCATAGAACGGAAAACATAATCAATACAAATAAAGAAAAGAAGATGAAAAAGTATTCCAATTATTTGGTTGCAGCCTTCTGCGTCGCCTCCATCGGCCTTGCCGGCATACCTGCCTCACAAGCCGCCGCCATGCAAGCTGCCGCAACTCCCGGACAACCAGTAGACCTCACATATGCAGCCGAAAAAGCCCTGCCAAGTGTAGTCCACATTTTGAATACACGCAATCAGAAAGTACAGACCGTCGATGTTCAAAGCGATCCATTCAGCGATTTCTTCTCTGATCCTTTCGGCTTTTTCGGAAATCCAGGCAACGGACAAGGTGGAACGCAGAAACGCACCGTACGAACACCAAAACAGCAAGGTTCCGGTTCGGGTGTCATTATCTCATCTGACGGCTACATCGTGACCAACAACCATGTTGTAGAAGGTGCCGACGAACTGACCGTTACCTTGAATGACAACAAAGAATATTCTGCCCGCATTATCGGTGCAGACAAAACTACAGATCTTGCCCTCATCAAGATAGATTGCAGCAACCTTCCGGCCATTGTCATAGCCAATAGCGAAGATATCAAGGTCGGCGAATGGGTTTTGGCGGTAGGCAACCCTTTCAACCTGACGAATACAGTAACTGCAGGTATCGTCAGCGCAAAAGGACGCTCGCTCTACCAAAATGGCGTGGAGTCATTCATACAGACTGATGCTGCAATCAACAGAGGAAACTCAGGAGGCGCTTTAGTCAATGTCAAAGGCGAACTCATCGGTATCAATGCCATGCTTTACTCAGAAACTGGTTCCTATAGCGGTTATGGATTCGCCATACCGACCTCTATCATGAACAAGGTCGTAGACGATCTGAAAAAGTACGGTACAGTACAGCGCGCTGTCATTGGCATAACCGGTATCGATGTCAAGAACTACGTAGACGGACAAAAGGACAAAGGCAATGACATAGATTTGGGCACAATGGAAGGTATCTACATTGACACTGTAGTCGATGACGGAGCAGCAGCCGAAGGCGGGCTCAAGAAAGGCGATGTCATCGTAGGAGCAGACGGAAAACAGGTAACAAAGTTTGCCGAACTGCAGGAGATACTAGCCAAAAAACATCCAGGCGACAAATTGACCGTTACCTATTTGAGAGACAAGAAGAAAGCCACCAAGACCCTCACCTTGAAAAACGAGCAAGGCAATACGCAAGTGGTCAAGAAGGCCGATCTCGATGTCCTCGGAGCTAACTTCCGTGAGATAACAGATGCCCAGAAACGACAGCTCAATATCACATATGGTCTTGAGGTAATAAAGGTAAACAACGGTAAACTCAAGAATGTCGGTGTCAACAAGGGCTTCATCATCCAGAAAGTCAACGACAAGACAATGAAGACACTCGACGATTTGCAGACAACCGTCAAGGAGGCTTCCACGAGCAAGGATCCCGTACTCTACATTCAGGGTCTGCAGCCGAGCGGCAAAAAAGCATGGTTCGCTGTTCCCTTGCAAGACGAGTAAACCATACGCCATATACAACAAAAACAGCAAAGTAGTGGAGGGTATTTCTTCCACTACTTTTTTCTTGTTGCATTTGCATATGATGCCAGAATGCAGGATAACGACAGACAATTGTTTGTCATCACTAAGTGAATAATTTATTTGTGTATAAAAAATAAATGGAGTAAATTTGCAAAATACAAGAATTACGAAATACGACATTGCCTAAATGAGACAACTCAAAATCACACCTTCAATAACAAACAGAGAAAGCGAAGTCCTTGAGAAGTATCTTCAAGAGATTGGCCGCGAAGAAATGATTACCCCTGAAGAAGAGGTGGCGTTGGCACGGCGTATCAAAAATGGTGACCATAAGGCGCTCGAGAAACTCACAAGGGCAAATCTTCGTTTTGTTGTCTCGGTAGCAAAAAAATACCAAAACTATGGTATCAGTTTGGCTGATCTTATCAACGAAGGAAATTTAGGACTGATCAAAGCTGCCGAGAAATTTGATGAAACCCGAGGATTTAAGTTTATCTCCTATGCGGTATGGTGGATTAGACAAAGCATCATGGAGGCAATTGCCGAGCAAAGCAGAATTGTAAGGATGCCTGCAAACCATGTGGGTTCGGCAAGCAAAATCAATAAATTACTCAACGATTTTGAACAAAAAAATGAGCGTCGTCCCAGTATAGATGAAATCGTTTCCACTTCGGGTATATCAGAAGACAAAATACTGGATGCCATTAAAGCCAATTCAAGGCAAATATCCATTGATACCCCTATTGCGGACAACGAGAGCAGTAACAATCTTATAGACATCCTGGCTAATGACAATAGCCATTCTACCGATAGTGAATTGATAATTCAATCCCTAAAGGAAGAAATCCGTACTGCACTTGGCGTTCTTAACGAACGGGAACGGAACATTTTGGAGGCTTACTATGGTATAGACCAACCGGAATGCACAATGGACGAAATCGGGAAAAAGTATGGCTTGACTCGCGAGCGTGTAAGACAAATCCGGGAGAAGGCAATACGTAAACTACGGAAGAATACCAACAATAAAATACTGAAAGCATATTTAGGACAATAAAAAGAAACATAAGATATGAACACATTGAGAAACAAAGCGAAATCGATCATACTCATTGCTGCCCTCACACTATCTGCAAGCATCTCATTTGCACTGAACAAACCGACAAGGCTCTATGTATACGGATTTGCCGCAACATTCAATGACTCTACCGTGTACTTTACAAATATCGAAGAAATAGATACCGCATGGGTTGACACTAAAAGCAAATTTCTGTACAGTCGCGACAATTATTCTTACCAGTTCCGCGACTACCTGAAATCACAAGGCGTAGCCCACCCCACATGTATCACAGGATATGCAACGTCTAGAAAAGAAGCCGAAAAAAAATACACTGCCCTCAAACGCCGTTACACTTCAAAAGGGAAATATAACATCAAGTATGTTACTGAAAGTGAATTTCGCTACAACCCCATCTCGCCTGACGAAAGCGAGATGAAACAAGTATCCTCAAAAAAGAACAAATAAAGAAGTAGAGCTCACCCCTTTCCACTTCTATAGATGTTCAAATCCACGCAAAGGCAATGACAGAACAACACCTGTACAGAATTGCTGAATTCTATATAAAAATCACATTCAACGAGTCTCCACACAACGGCACATGTCTCATTCCGTCATTTACCCCTTTCGAACAACAAGGACAGGAAACAGATGCCAAAGAGATTTTGTTTTCTTTATCGGTAGACGATACTTTGCGTCCCGTACCGAAAGAGAAGCGCGAAAGAATCAGGAATTTCGATACAGGAAACGGGCACATCATTGTGGATCAGACCGACGGTGAAGGTTACCAGTACATTATTAAAGACATTGCGGACTGCAGTTGTTGCTTATTGCAAACCAACAAGGACTTTACAGTTTGCAAATGTGCACTTAACGGAAATACCAGCATGAGGTCATATGGACTCAGCAATGCCCTTATGCTCATCTTTGCTTTCCGGGGAAGTTACAAGAAGACACTTCTCATTCACGCCTCACTCGTGAGACAAGGGGAATACGGCTATCCCTTCATTGCCAAAAGCGGAACAGGTAAAAGCACACACGTCAACCTTTGGCTGAATAATATTCCTGGATGTGACTTGATGAACGACGACAATCCCATTATCCGCATTACAAATGGTGAAGCACTTATATATGGTTCACCTTGGAGTGGGAAAACGCCATGTTATAGAGATGTCAAGGCAAAACTCGGAGCTATCACCCGCATAGACCGCGCTTCCTCCAATATGATTGAAAAGTTGCGTCCTATCGAGGCCTTTGCATCACTTCTTCCGTCTTGCTCTTCGATGAAATGGGACAAACTCGTCTTTGACAATATTTGCAATATTATATCAGAAATTATCGGGATGACAGATATATACACACTACACTGCCGTCCCGACAACGATGCTGCAATACTATGCCACAACACCATATCGCGACAAAAGAGAAAAAATACGCCAATGCCATACTCTTGCCACAGGTCATAGGCCTTCTTGATGAGGGACATACCGTGACCTTGAAACTCCGTGGTTATAGCATGCGGCCTTTCTTGGAAGACAATCGCGACAAGGCGTTACTCTCTAAAGCACAGAAACCGCACGTTGGAGATGTTGTTCTTGCCGAAATATCGCCTAAGCATTATGTTCTACACCGCATAACCAGAATTAGAGGCAATCATATAACGCTGCAGGGTGACGGAAACTTGAATACGGAAGAATGTGAAATGGAGAACATCAAGGGATTTGCCATCGGATTCTACCGTAAAGGGCGCCAAACTCTGGATAAAACCAATGGGCTGAAATGGCGCGTCTACTCGGCACTATGGATTTTTCTACGACCAATTCGCCGGTATCTTTTGGCGTTCTATAGCAGAATTTGGATAAAGTGGACGATCCACTAAGCGTGATAGCAAAACGCCAATTCCCAATATTGTATATATTATGAAAACAAAAAAAGGATTTACACTCCGAAGCGTATGCGGAGAAAACGTTATTGTCTCAGAAGGCAAAGAAAACATTGACTTCAGTAATCTGATTTGTCCCAACGAATCGTCTGCTTATTTATGGAAAAACGTGCAAGGCAAGGATTTCACTGCAGAAGACTTAGCCACATTGCTCACGGAAGAGTATGAGGTCGACTATGAAACAGCCCTACACGACTCAACAAACCTTATGCAGCAATGGATGGAAGCGGGTATTGTGGAACAATAATTTTTCGATTGTGTAAAAACGCACAATCCACAAAATAAAATAGTTGTGTTTTCGCACAATCCAAGTTTTATTCGTACATTTGCATATATTTTAGCGAAAAAGTGTCAAATGGAAAAAATCAGAATAAAGGACATTGCAGAAAGAGCAGGAGTATCCGTTGGTACTGTCGACCGTGTACTGCACAACAGACCCAACGTTTCCAAACCTGCAAGAGATAAAGTAGAGAAGGCACTGAAGGAAATGAAATACCAACCTAACGTATACGCCAGTGCCTTGGCCTATAACAAGTCTTATACTTTTTACGCCTTGCTTCCACTTCATGAGTCTGAAGCCTACTGGGAAGAAGTCGAGCAAGGAATCAATAAGGCAAAGGAAATGAGAAGAGATTTTCATATCGATGTGAAAATCATTTATTACGAAAGGTTCAACCATGATTCTTTCAAGGAAAAGTACACTGAATGTCTTGAGGCGAATCCTGCCGGTGTTATCATAGTGCCGATTGAGATAGAAGAAACCAAGGTCTTCACCGAAAAACTACATGAAAGACAAATCCCTTTCATTCTTCTTGACTCCTATATGCCTGACCTCCGTCCACTTGCCTTTTGGGGTCAGGACTCCTTCTGCAGTGGATATTTTGCCGCAAAAATACTGATGCTTGTTGCATACAACGAAAAAGAGGTCATGTTGCTTAAACGCATGAAAGATGGCCATGTCACCAGCAAGCAGCAGGCGAACCGTGAAGTTGGGTTCAGACATTATATGCACGACCATTTTCCCCAAGTAAAGATTACGGAACTGTGTCTACCTTTTAAAGGTACAAAATCTGAATACGATGCCCAGCTGAAAACTTTCTTCAATACTCATCACGATGTACACCACTGCATTACGCTCAACTCCAAAGCGCATATCGTGGGTGAATATCTGTTACGCAACAACCGTCGCGACATTCAGATTATGGGGTACGATATGGTGGAAAGGAATGCAGAATGTCTCAGACAAGGCAGCATATCGTTTCTTATTGCGCAGCATGGCTATCAACAGGGATTCTGTTGCGTCGACACGCTGTTCAAGGCTATTGTGCTAAAGAAAAAAGTACAACCCGTCAACTATATGCCCATCGAACTGCTAACGAAGGAAAACGTAGATTTCTATCGCCGCACACAGTTGTAAATTCCTTCGGAATCAGTCAATCGAAGTATCAAACATATTCTGACAATGAGCAACAAAAGAGGACTGTTTGCACTCAGTCCACTGATGGTATTCATCATGCTGTACCTGGTAACATCTATTGTTGCACGGGATTTCTACAAAGTACCCATCAGTGTGGCATTCGTCGTGTCAAGCATTTATGCCATAGCTACGACCAGAAAAGAAACACTGGCAACACGCATAGAGACCTTCAGCAAGGGAGCAAGCACAAGCAATATTATGCTGATGCTTTGGATATTTATTCTTGCAGGTTCATTTGCATCGTCAGCCAAGGCAATGGGGGCCATCGAGGCAACAGTCAATCTGATGCTTACTATACTTCCCGACAATATGTTGCTTGCAGGCTTGTTCCTTGCTGCTTGTTTTATTAGCATCTCAATAGGAACAAGCGTAGGAACCATTGTCGCACTTGTTCCTATTGCGGCAGGGCTTGCACACTCTACTGGCACAAGCATCTCGTTCATGACCGCTATCGTTGTGGGCGGTGCTTTCTTTGGTGACAATCTTTCGTTCATATCTGACACTACCATTGCTGCCACGAGTACGCAGGGATGCAAGATGAATGATAAGTTCAAGGCCAACTCACTTATTGTCATTCCTGTAGCCCTTATTGTTCTCGTAATATACATATTTCTGGGATTGGGCACTCACACCCCTGCTAGCATTCCTGAAGTGGGCTTTACAAAAGTGCTTCCATATATTGTGGTTCTCATTACCGCTGTAGTAGGCATGAACGTTATGACAGTGCTTACCATCGGCATTATACTGACTGGAACTATCGGCATCCTTGACGGATCGTATGATTTCTATGGATGGTTTCGCTCCATGGGAGACGGTATTATGTCAATGGGTGAGCTTATCATCATCACGATGCTCGCAGGTGGCTTGTTTGAAGTAGTACGAAAAAACGGTGGTATCGATTACCTGATAAGCAAGACGACATCGCACATACACAGTAAGCGAGGTGCAGAGATGATAATCGGCTTTCTGGTCGCAGCAGTTGATTTCTGTACTGCCAATAATACGGTAGCCATTATCACGATGGGAGGAATTGCCCAAAAGATAGGGGTGCAATTCGGTTTAAACAAAGCCCGTGTAGCCAGCATACTCGATACCTTCTCCTGCTGTATGCAAGGTATCATACCGTATGGCGCACAAATGCTTATGGCTGCAGGACTCTCCAAAATCAGTCCTTTAGACATAATGCCTCACCTCTACTATCCATATATTTTAGGTATATGCACAATCGTGTGCATACTTGTCCGGTTCCCCAAACGGTATTGTTAAGAAGGGAGGTTGTGTGAGATGGACATTGTACAACGCAATTTTATAAGTCTTCTACGCTACGGAGCGTTGATGGATGATGTAACCCTTGAGCCAATGAGCGAATTCAAGTGGAAAAAGGTCATCACACTTGCAAAGTCGCTTAAGACAGACGATATTCTGTGTCGATGCCTCCAGTCCCCTACCCTTTTACAGTCTATACCCGAAAACATCATTGTACTTATAAAGAACATTGCCGACGAATGTGCTCTTCATAGCAATGACGATGCCGAGACGGATTTGCCCCGCTTAAGCAATGTATTGCTAAACAGTTGGCTGGACAAGATACGCGACAATGAGATACATTCTATCGATACTTCTACGGAATCTCTTCAACTTCTTGATCATGTGGTGCTCAACTGCCACTATATTCTGACTTTTGGCATTAGCCTTCGCCATCTTCTTCTGTTAGGACAGTACCTGCGGACGCAGGGACACAAAGTGGATTTTGTGAAGTTTGACGGTTGGTTGCAAAAACTACATCTACAGCGTATGGCCCAATTTGAAGGAAATCTGATCGTGGAACTGTTTCAATTTGAGCAAGATGAAATACCCTTCATCCAGTCTTCTGATCCCAATGCAAGTGTTTACGCGGCAAAGTTGCTGAAAAACATGACATTCTCCGACACAACCGAGTCGTTATTCAAACAAGGGAAAAGCGGTCTGATACAGGGCAATACCATGGCGACATTTCGGACCATCTTTCGTTGTATGCGCTTTTTCCCGTACTCCCCCATCGAGTCCGTAAGCAACATGATAGGAAGATTTGTGGCAAACTTGTCAGAGATAGAGGAATAATCTGCGCCTGAAGAAGTTTTACTCCTCGTCAAAAAACAAGGACGGATAATTCTCGTCCGTACCTTTGGAATATTCATCACAATCCTGCGGATTGTCATATTCATTGCTATCCGTGAAATTCAGATATTGCTGACGAACACTTTCTATATTGTCATTTAGGCAATAGTACCCTCGCCGGGTAGCGTGCTTTATATATGAATCTTTAGAACGGGCACTACGGTTCAAGTATCGGCTGACGATAGCATAAATGTCTTCATACGTAGTCTCCCCAAACAAGGAATTGCTCGCATTGAATACATGCAACGCAACCTTGCGGACAGGCAATCCCTTACTGCCGGCCTCTGCAAGAATCTGACAAATTGTATGTTCGTAGTCCATATAAAAACAAAGAAGAGAGTTGTATGCGCACTGCGTAACACAACTCTCTCCTTAGTATGTGTGGGAATTTAGTTTTAAGCCAATGTGATGAGTTCGTTCTCATCCTTAACTTTACCTTCCTTGAAGAGCCAACCGATACCCAGGTATGCCTCTTCTTTGCTAATCTTTGCAGTCTTTGCGATTTCGGCAACGCTCATTGCCTTGCCTGCTGCGGCAAGTGTCTGATAAACATCACCTGCGCGGAAACCTACGCTTTCAGCATTGACGATAAGTTCTGCTTTCTTAGTCGCTACTTTCTTGGTCGCTGTAGCGGTCTTGGCAGTAGCACTTCTCTTTGTTGTCGTCTTCTTTTCTGTCATAATTTGTAAAAAAATCTGTATTGTTGGCTTTACCAACACTAATCTTTTGCAAAAATACGACTTTTCCGCCTAAACAGACAACTTTTCGAAAGACAAAACAAGGATTATTCGGGGATAAGCCAACAATCCTTTACTTTTCTTGACTTATGTCAACCTTTATGCGCAATTCGTCAAGCTGTTTCGGGTCAAGTTCGGAAGGAGCATCCAACATGACGTCGCGTCCACTGTTGTTCTTGGGGAACGCAATACAATCACGTATAGAGTCTAGACCTGCCAAAATGCTAACAAAACGGTCAAGACCAAAGGCAAGACCTGCATGAGGGGGTGCGCCATACTTGAAAGCGTTCATCAAGAAACCGAACTGGGCTTCTGCACGCTCCTTGGTGAAACCAAGTACCTCAAACATTTTCTCCTGCAACTGTGTGTCGTGTATACGGAGAGAACCACCGCCAACCTCAATGCCGTTGCATACAAAGTCATAAGCCTTGGCTCTTACCTTTTCGGGATGTTCGTCAAGAAGCGGAAGGTCGTCGGGGTTGGGCATTGTGAAAGGATGGTGGGTCGCCATCAAGCGCTGTTCCTCGTCACTCCACTCAAACAAGGGGAAGTCAACAATCCACAGACATTTGAACACATTCTTGTCGCGCAGTCCCAAGCGATCTCCCATTTCCAAACGAAGGGTGCAAAGCTGCACACGGGTCTTGTTGGCATTGTCACCACTAAGTATCAGCACCAGGTCACCGTCTTTGGCTCCCATTGTCTGTTTGATTTCAGCCAACACTTCAGGAGAATAGAATTTGTCAATGCTGCTCTTTACGCTACCGTCGGCATTGTATTTGATATATACAAGACCCTTGGCACCGACCTGGGGTCTCTTGACAAAATCTGTCAGCTCATTGAGTTGTTTACGACTATACTCTGCACATCCCGGAACACAGATTCCGCCGATATATGCAGCCTCGTCAAACACGGAGAAACTGCCTTTCCCTGCAAATGCATCCTTCAGCTCGACAAACTCCATTCCAAAACGCAAGTCAGGTTTGTCGCTACCAAAACGCTTCATCGCCTCATGCCATGTCATCTGCTGGAGTTTTGGCAATTCTACGCCACGGATTTCTTTGAAAAGGTGGCGAGCCATATCCTCGAACAAGTTGATGACATCATCCTGGTCGACAAATGACATTTCACAGTCAATCTGGGTAAACTCAGGCTGGCGGTCAGCACGCAAGTCCTCATCGCGGAAACATTTGGCAATCTGGAAATAGCGGTCAAAACCACTGACCATGAGCAACTGCTTCAGGGTCTGCGGACTTTGAGGTAAAGCATAGAATTGGCCGGGATTCATACGGGAGGGAACAACGAAATCGCGTGCTCCTTCTGGCGTACTTCCGATCAGAATAGGAGTTTCAACCTCTATGAATTCGTGCGCATCAAGGAAATTTCGTATCAATATTGTCATTCGATGGCGCAATTCAAGATTTTTCCGAACACACGGGCGTCGCAAGTCAAGATAACGATACTTCATGCGGATATCATCTCCGCCGTCGGTATTGTCCTCAATGGTGAAAGGAGGGGTTGCGCTGACAGAAAGGATGTTCAGCGATTTTACCAAAATCTCTATGTCGCCTGTAGGAAGATTGGCATTCTTACTTTCACGTTCACTGACAATTCCTTCTACCTGTATACAATATTCGCGTCCGAGTCCGTTTGACTTTTCACACAGGCTGCTGTCATCAGATTCATTGAATACCAACTGTGTAATACCGTACCTGTCGCGAAGGTCGACAAAGGTCATACCTCCCATTTTTCTCACGCGCTGCACCCAACCTGCCAAAGTAACACTTTTACCGGCATCAGCAAGACGCAACTCGCCACATGTGTTTGTTCTATACATAATATAATATGGTAATGCTTTTACTACGTTATGCAAAACTACTCAATTTATGTCGAACTGCAAATTTTTTCCAAAAGAAAGTTTTGTCACAGTATTCATGCACTTTATGCCAAATTCCTTTTACCCAAGGATTTAACATTATTACCGTCACCCTCGTCAAACATGAATTTAGTACAAGGCCTTTGTAGTGTCAGTACAAAGCCTTTGTAGCAACACTACAAGGCCCTTGTAGCAACCGTACAAGGCCTTTGTAGCGGTCGTACAAAGCCTTCTGTACAAAATACAAAAAGTGCCTTAAAATTTCCATCTTATCTGAACATCCAAATTGGTCTTGGAAGAATGGTCTATCTGCTGGTAAGAGCTGGATATTGTGTTTCGGTCAAAATAGTCAGTTGTAGATAGTTTACAAATGAGCATTAGGCTTTTGCTCAAATCGAGACGTCCATATATTGAGTAGTGTATCCCGTGACCATAGAATGAAGGGAAACTAAAACCATATAAAGTCCCTTTCTCGTATGAATAGAGTCTACTGTAGTAGTCGTCTGTACAGAAGTAACCAAATAGAGCTGACAATGACAATTTGGACCATGAATAACCAACATTTTGTGTGAGCATCCAGCCGAAGCTACCTTTGTCATCCACATAAGCGATATCACCCTGCGTACGTAAAGTCAACCTATTCATGGCGTAGTTTACAGATGCTCTTGCACGATGCTCATGCCTGTAGAAGAGCCGACTGTCGGCGTCATCGTACTGACGCATACGGAAACGGTAGCGCAATTGGGCCGTCCATACCTCTTTCTTGTATGCCAATGACAAAAAGTTGTCCCACGAATGAGATCCTCCAGATACTTGATAACGTGGCCAGGCAAAATAAGAAAAATCAGTGTAGGCGTTCAGCGTCAATACGGCAGTTGGACTCCATGAAGCACCAACATAGACGCCACTCTCGTTTTGAACCTTTCCTCCGTCGCTGAAACTTTGACTGAATAGTGAATAGTATTTGTAGGAATAGAAACGTTGAATGGCTGTAAAGGTAAATTCTCCGGCCGGTTGATATGTAAGCCGATGTACCGTTGCCATTGCCCCGCAATCCCCGGTAGCCGTTTCTCCGTCGAATGAAAATTTGTGACAAAGATACCCATAATCGATACCAGCATTCCAAAACTGCTTTCCGGCTGGGTTATACCTGCGGAATGCGCTTTTAGTATCCGGCGCAAGGACTCGGTTGAAGGAAGAAAAAACATACGTGGCTCCTACATGAAATCCGTGATTGAAATACCGTAGATTTCCACCTGCAACCGTTTGTGAGGTATTGTGTTTTCTCTGTATCTCCGCAGCAGTTCTATGATAACCGGATGTTACCAGTGTTGTGACGTTGCCCTTTTCGTCCAAAGTCGCATCTTTTTTCCGGAAAGACAAGAAGGCTGTTGCGTCCAACCCTTTTAGAATGTTGACTGTCATCGCAGCTCCTTGTAGATATGCTGACTCAGAACGTGATGTTTGTGGGGAAATGGAATTGCCGATATTCGGTGAGGCCAATGCGAAGATTTTCCCAAAGGAGAAGTTTGTGTTCATTACCAGTCCCATGCCGAAGCGTGCCTTGTAGCGTCCTACAACCAAGGATTTCACGCGCCCTAGATTTCGTGCTACTGCATAAAACGAGTAGTAGTCATAGCCCCACTTGTTGCATCCGGCAAAAAATGGTTCTCCGCTATCCTGCGAACCGACCAGGCCAATTTGGAAATACTTTCCGAACTTGTAGGAATATTTCAGCCAGTGCTTATATTTATATCCTGCATAACCTTTTTTGTCTCCCTTCCTATCATACATCGGAACACTACCGGTAAAGACGATTTCCTGTTTTCCATATTTCAGAATATTCTTCAATGAGGGATAACGCTCTTTGTCTGCATCATTGCCAAGATAGACGAAGCACTCCAATAAGTGTCTTCGCTCGGGCTCAAGCGATTCGATCATTGCCAATTCTCCCATGGTGCGCAGCGGTGCATGCCAATACAGATATTCGGATATCTCTTCTATTTGGGTGGAAGTAAGGAAGAACAGTCGGTCCAGATCTTCTTTTGATGCCTTGTTGAGATCGATCTTGTGCTCTTCAAGTTCACACAGTTGGTCGTATGCATTTTCCCAAGTTTCGCTTTCTGCATCTTCCAGACTGCAGACTTCCTTGAAAAATGTTTCCCATTTTCTATCTTCCTGGGCATTGCAGGCCAGAACTTGGATAAATGACAAGAAGAGCAGTAGAACGGATTTCATAAGGTAGAAGATCAAGATAAAAGTGGTTAGTAGAATTGAGGGGAGGCCTGTCTTGCCTCCCCTCGCAATAGATTTATCCGCACGAACTTTATGCGGTCATCTCTTTAAGTTTCTTCAATAGGGCGAACATGACAATTGCACTGATCAGACAGAGTGCGATAAGAATGCCCCAGTTGTACATCAGAGGAATTCTGTTCCACAACATTGACGGGATGGAACTGAGATAATTACCGATGGCTGTTGCAACAAACCATCCTCCCATCATCAGTCCCTTGTACTTGGGAGGTGCCACTTTTGATACAAAGGATATACCCATAGGGGAAAGCAGGAGCTCTGCCAATGTCAAGGTGAAATAGGTGGATATCAACCATCCGGGAGACAAAATGCTTTGAGTGCCATCCTTCAAGTCCATCGGGGAAATGAGTCCCTTTGATGCCAAGGTGATAACACCAAATCCCAGCGCAGCAACCAACATACCCCAGGCAATACGTGTCGGCGCACTTACCTCTTTACCACGATTGGCCAATGCGCCGAAGAAGGCCATACTGAACGGTGTCAACGCTACGACAAAGAACGGATTGAACTGTTGGAAGTCCGAAGGTTGTGCGTAGGTAGGATTTTCCATTGCGGCATAGAGGAAATAGGCCCCTGCCAAAAGGAGAATGGTTACGATACCACAAATGACACGATTCTTCATCAGCTTGGATTGGAACGCGCCAAAGCCCGTATACACGGCTATTGCGACGAGCGACAGACTGAAAATATTGAAACCTATTCGCATCGGTCCGGAAACCTTCAAGTCTGTGTATTTCTTGGCGAAGAATGTCAGGGCAGATCCGTTCTGATGGAATGCCATCCAGAAGAAGATTACTACTGCGAAAACAAGCAACAGGGCGACAATACGGTCCTTGGTCTGCTTGGGAGTAAGTGTTTCCACTTCCACACTCATTTCTTTGGCCTGCTTGGCAGTAACGTCAGCATGCTTGAACCATCCACGGAATGCAAAATAGATAATGGCCGATACAACAAGGGAGACGCAGGCTACGCCGAAGCATAGTCCGTAAGCTCCATACAACGCCTCAAGATACTTTGGATCCTGATTGGCTGCATCATACACAAAACCATATTGCGACAGGTAGACATTGGTTATCCATTTCGCCATAGAGGGTGCAAACATGGCACCGATATTGATGGCCATATAGAAAAGGCTGAAAGCAGAATCGCGGCGGGATGAATACTTGGGATCGTCATACAGATTGCCTACCAGCACCTGCAGATTGCCCTTGAATAGTCCTGTACCCACAGAAACACAAGCCAAGCCAGCAAACATGGATACCAGACCCACGTTATCGGCACCCGTGGGAATAGCCAGGCCCAAATAGCCGAGAAACATCGTTGCAAAACCGATAGTAACACACTTTCCATATCCGATGGCATCTGCGACCATTCCGCCGATAAGCGGAGCAAAATAGACTACGGCAAGAAAGATGGCGTATACTTGGCCTGCCTGAGACTCCGTCCATCCGAACTTGGCCTGCATGAACAGGGTGAAAATGGCAAGCATGGTATAGTATCCGAACCGCTCACCTGTATTGGCCAAAGCCAATGCATAAAGACCTTTTGGTTGTCCTTCAAACATAAACAATTATTTTATGGTTAATAAATTTCTAACTATGCACTAATGTTTTTTTGTCTTCGTTATATCAAACAGATAGGTCAGTTTGACAACAATGGCGCTATTGTTGGATTTTGCGAAATAGTCTCTTTTGGAATCTCCGTATATATTGCCCAACCCGTAATAGTAGCGGCCCTCCAAAATAAAGTGTCCGACCTTCGGAATTGTATATTCAACACCCAAACCGGCCGCGATACCGTAGTCAAATTTGTTTTCGACTGACATCGTGTCTTGCGCACACACTTGACTTGCTCTATCGGCAGTATTTCTGCTCGCGAAATCAAAATTGCTGGTTGTCGTTTCGTTCAGCAAGAATCCGAATTGAGGACCTGCCTGGAAGAAGAACTGAAGGCCGCGGTTTTCCTTTCCCCACGCCAAATGCGCAAAAATCGGAATCTGCAGATAGTTCAGCGTTCTTTCATATTGCTCCGCTACTCCTGTTGCCGAATTCATTACAGGCTGGTTCTTGGTATCACGGATATTCTCCTTCCATCCCATCTGCGTATAGTTGACCTCAGCATAAATAGAACAAATGGTTTTGAAATACTTTTCACATACATATCGGGTTGAAAATCCAAGAGTCGTTCCAGTATGCATATTTTGCGTTACCTTCGGGGTAAAGCCGACATTGCTCAATGTATAGCCCGCATTTGCTCCTATAGAGAAATCATTTCGGTGTTGTCCTATCTGTCCCATCATGTCTATAGAGAATCCCAACAGAACGATAGAAACAAGAATCTTAATTCTATTCATACCTTTTACTTTCAATAATTTACAGACTCCATGGAGTGGTTTGTTTTATAATGGATAAGCATAAAACAACTGTTCTGCATGCCGCCATTTCCTACACGTCTGAAACTAAGCGGGGTCTGAATGGGAATATAGCCAACCTGTCCTTTTACTCCGGAAAAACCAGTCCCGTACTTATGGATGCCCTCTATAAAATAACGTCCATGGTCATATCCGGTAATGGCAAAACGAGGAAGTGCGACACGCATATCTTGACGGAACCACTTGCGATAGGCATTTTCTATGCCTTTGGTGCGGGCCGACAGCGGGTTGTAATAAAACGTTGTCGGAATATAGGTGTCATACTTATAGAAATACTCCAAATAGACTTTTGTGTACATCAGCCATTCAGTGTATCCAAACAACGAAATCTGCATCTGTGGATTCATCGTCTTGAGTCCGTCTATCTTTGCCAAGGCTATATTCAGTTCGGGAGACCGGGCGGTGTTCAGTATGATGATATTCCGTACACTTCCACTGAAAGCTTTGGCGAAATTCTGCTCTGAGGATTTGAGATTTGTAATACTGTATTTTATCCCTTTTGCATCAAGCTTCTTCCGCAAACCGAAAGTGAACGAGCCTTTACGGCTTGTGGTATCGTTGCAATCTATAAAAATGGGATGACATTGGGGAAACCTTTCCATAAAGGCGTCTATCGAAGATTCGGTAACTTTGTCGGCAGACTGGTAGATCTGGAATATTTGCGTATTCGTAGCAACGTCATTGCCCGTAATGGAGAAGGGTATCACCATGCGGATGCCATACGTCTTGCAAAAGTCTGACATTGGCTTCACTTGTTTGGAATACAATGGTCCAAAAATGAGGTTGCATTTGGAAGCGTCTTCTTCAAGCAGTGTCTGGCGAACATCGGCATCTATAGGTACGTTCCACGCATGAATCGAAGTACTTATACCTTTGGCACGCAAACTGTCGCACGCCATCAATAGCCCTCTGTAATACTCCGCCATACGCTGCCCATCGCCATCTTCATTGTGCAAGGGTAACATCACGCCAATACGTACAACACCATCATTTATTGGCTTTGAGCCCGTATTGGCAGAAGATATTGACGGCTGCAGGGAGACTGGATTGGGATACGGTATGAGCAATTGGTCGCCCTTTTTCAAGACAAACCCTGCCTCCCGCATATTAGGATTCGCCTTTTGTAATTCTTCTACTGTGATACCATATTTATGGGCTATACCATAAACGGTATCTTTCTTTTTTACCTTATAAAGATCTTGCCATTTGGGTGTCTGCGCATATGCTATGGCAGCAATCGACAAAAGGAAGAACAACAGAAGCCGTTTATAAGGGCAATATTTCATCATCTTCATATTTTCTGTGGAATGTAGACAGTTTGCTTTATACTTCTATTGCAAAAGTACGCAAAATATATGGGAAGAGCGTACTGCTTGTCTAAATTTATAGAAAATACCTCTTTTTATAATTCCGAGAAATTGTCATCTTCTTTCAACATCTTTTCCAATTCTTCTTGTGTTTTAGTGAGTTTGGCCCTACACAACCGGATGAGCGTCTGGGCTTTCTTGAGGCTTTCGCATAGTTCATCCAGCCCCATGTCACCGTTTTCCACCTTGTTTACAATCGTTTCCAGCTGTTCTACAGCCTCCTCGTATTTTAATGTTCCCTTTTTCATAGAATTATCATTTTTGTACTATAGATTTTACCTTACCATTTGCTAACGTCGTTTCCAAGACATCTCCAGCCTTCAATTTTCCCGATGAAGTCAGTATTTTCCCGTTATGTGTCGTTATGCTGTACCCACGTTTGAGCAATAGTTGAGGATCCAACAATTTAGCCTGCTTTTCAAGCATAAGCAGATGTTGGCCTTCTTGTAAGACACGTTGTCGGAACCCACTGCACAATTTGTCCTGTATGCTATCTGTCTTCCGAGCAGAAAGCATCACGCGCTGAGTGGCTGCGTGTCTTAAGGATATGTGGGTCTTTTTCAATTCTGCTTCCTTTAGAGAAATGTAGGTGCTTCCCAAAATGGGTAACTTTTCGGACAATCGGAGAATCCGGTTCCGCTCAGACTCCAATATATAGTGTATCCGAAGTTGTAGCGAGGCATCAGACTTTTCGATGCGTGACCAAACATTCTGCAGATTATCCACCAACAATGCAGCCGCTGCTGTCGGTGTCTTTACACGTGCGTACGCCACCATATCGACGATGCTCTCGTCGCGTTCGTGGCCGATTCCCGTAATAATCGGCAATGGAAAGTTTGCCACATTTTCAGACAATGCCAAGGTATCGAAACCTGACAAATCACTTGTGGCGCCACCACCGCGAATAATGACCACAACGTCAAAATCCTCAATTCGCTCATAAATTTGATTTAGAGCTACTATCACACTCTTTTCCACCTGCTCGCCCTGCATAATTGCCGGGAACAGTTGTATGTCGAATAAGAATTTGTTGTCATTTTCTCTCAAATGAGTGCAAAAATCTTCATAACCTGCCGCATTTGCACTTGAAATGACCGCGATACGCTGTGAAAACATGGGCAGGCACAATTCTTTCTGTAGGTCAAAAACGCCCTCCTCTTTAAGTTTCTTGATGATTTCATTTCTCCTGCGTACAAGATCCCCAATGGTAAATTCGGGATTGATGTCTGAAACGATCCATGAAAAGCCAAACGCCTCATGGAAGTTTGCATGGACATTGAGCATAACCTTGATTCCCGCCTTGAACTGTTGTCCTGTAACTTGCTCAAAGTCCAACCGAAGTAAATGCCATACATTTCTCCAGCATATGGCCGATGCCTTCGCTATGGGGGTACGGCTGGCATCATCTTTTTGGACCAATTCCATATAGCAATGCCCTCCGACCTCTCTCACGCTTGCCAATTCGGCTTCCACCCAATAGGAGTCTGACATTGATGCGCGGATACATTCGGCGAGAATGTTGTTTAATTCATAAAGAGTCAATGCTTTTTCCATGCACAAAATCGCCCAAAACTAAGGTTCATGAATCTATGTTATAAAAACAAAGCCTACGTCAGAGGAATGCCACAAGATTGCGAACTTGAGGTTGCCTCTAACGCAGGGGGTATAGTCAAGACGATTGGCTACGCGCCAATGTCTCATTTACATTGTTATTGATGCTGCTCTCTCAACAGGTCATTGACGGTCTTGACCGGATTGAAGGTGGCGATAGGAACCTCAACAAAAATGGTATTCCAGTCGCTCATCGCTCCATTCCAAAGTCCCGGCAGCTCAAGCGCCTTCAAGTCTTTTCCATTTTTACTCTTGGAACTGACAAAACCTGTCGATTTGTCTACATAGTCGGGCAAATGGAAAGGCTCGCCCTTGTAGTTTCTGATTCCGCAAACAAGGTCGACTGGATTGAAATGAGTTCCTCCTTTGAACATTTTCACATACTCGTCATTGTTCTTATCTATTTGGCTGGATTCCAAAATCTGAAGACTGACAGTTCCGTCTTGGTTATAGCAAAGGAAGGGGCCTCCGCCAGGTTCGCCGACATTCTTCACGACGCCGCATATTCGTATAGGCCGATTGAGTTTTTTGTAAAGATAATCGGCCAATTCGTCATCCGACATTTGAGAAAGGTTAGGATTTTTGCAATACAATTTTTCTTCCAGGAAAGCACTGATTTCGTCCAGTTGTTCTTTGGTGTAAGCCTTGGTATCCAGCAATTCCAAATACTTGAACGACATTGTCTGTAAATGCACCAAAAGACCGGCAAGAAGTTTTTTGTATTTGACGGTTTCTTGTTTTAGGCGGTCGGGTACAACATTGTCGATATTCTTGATGAAAACCACATCTGCATCTATATCATTGAGATTTTCAATCAGAGCCCCGTGGCCACCAGGACGGAACAACAGACTTCCATCCTCGTTGCGGAAAGGCGTATTGTCTGGGTTGGCTGCTATTGTGTCTGTACTGGGCTTTTGCTCGGAAAATGACACATGAAATTTTACGCCGTAGGCCTGTTCGTACATGTTTTTCTTCTCCTCCACTTTCTTCTTGAATAGTTCAAGATGGTCATGTGAAACAGTGAAATGAATGTTGGCTTCCCCTTCGCAATTTGCATACAGGGCAGCTTCCACCAAATGTTCCTCCATTGGGGTACGCGGACCATCCTCATAATTGTGGAAAAGCAACAAGCCTTTGGGAAGAGAGCCATAATTGAGACCCTCTTTCTCAAGTAAATTGGCAACGACAGGCTTGTATTCTCCTGTCTCTATCAACTTACATAAACCTTTGCCCTCATTTTCCTTACACTTATTGCAAAGTTCATTGTGGAATGCGAATTTCTTGATGCTATCGAAAAATGTATGTTCGAATTCTGTTGCCGGTTCATCATAATCGGCGGTCAAGAAGGAAAAGAGATTCTTGAACATACGACTTGCAGCTCCACTTGCAGGAACGAACTTCACGATGCGATGACCTTCTGCGGAAGTGTATTCGCTCCATTCTGTCAAAAACAGATTCTGTTCTCCGTCATTGAGAGATACAATACCATTTCCGACTGCAGCGGCTGACTCTATTTTCAGGAATGGAAAACCTTGTGCGATTTGCTCCAGTTGATGTTCCACCTGTTGGACTGTAATACCGCGCGAGGCAATTTGTGTTAGATCTTGTTCTGTCAACATAGTTAGATAGTTTTGAATGACATATTTACGGGTTTTCGATACAAAAATAAATACTTTTTCCCTAAACGCGAAACAATCACGGTATTTTTTGTAACTTTGTCTGATAATTAACATCAAACATTAGTGGTATGGAAGAAAAGTTCAAGTTTACAACTGAGGAAGGCCGTGAAATTGTTGCCATAGCAAAACGGCTCAAAGAAGTACTCCATGACTCTTTGCACGCCGATGACGAAAAAAAACTGAAGATACAACTCACTTCTGAAATCAAGAACAACCAGATACAGCGGGATATATTTGGATTAAATCCGATACTTCTGAGTTTCCAGACAGCAATACTGGAATTTGAAGAAATCGGAATGAAACGCGATTGTATCCTGGCAATACTCCTGTATAACAGCATAGTCTGCGGCAATACCACAGAAGACATTGTACGTAAGGAATACGGACAAAGCGTTGCACAAATTATCCACGGACTCGTGCGTATTCACGAACTTTACAGCAAAAACCCCATCATAGAGAGTGAAAATTTCAGAAATCTCCTTCTTTCATTTGCTGAAGATCTCCGGGTTATACTGATAATGATAGCCGACCGTGTAAACCTCATGCGGCAAATACGTGACGTAAGCAACGAGGAGGCCCGTCATCGTGTGGCAGAAGAGGCCAGCTACCTCTACGCACCCTTGGCCCACAAACTTGGACTGTACAAACTCAAAAGCGAACTTGAGGACCTCAGTCTGAAATATCTGGAGCATGACGCCTATTATATGATCAAGGAAAAACTGAACACGACGAAGCGAGCCCGTGATTCATATATTGACCGGTTCATCACTCCTATCAAGGAGAAGTTGGATGAGATGGGAATACACTGTCACGTCAAGGGACGGACAAAGAGCATCCATTCCATTTGGCAAAAGATGAAGAAACAGAAATGCGGATTCGAAGGTATCTATGACCTTTTTGCCATACGTATCATCATTGATTCTCCCATTGATAAAGAAAAAATGTTGTGCTGGCAGACTTACTCCATGATTACCGACATGTACCAGCCTAATCCCAAACGTCTGAGAGATTGGTTGTCTGTTCCGAAGTCCAATGGATATGAGAGTCTGCACATCACTGTTCTGGGCCCGGAAAACAAGTGGGTGGAAGTTCAGATCCGTACAGAGCGAATGGACGAAATCGCCGAACGTGGCCTTGCCGCCCATTGGCGTTACAAAGGCATTAAAGGTGAGACCGGACTGGATGAATGGCTCGGAAATATCCGCAGTGCGCTGGAATCCAATGACGATGTGCAACTGATGGATCAGTTCAAGATGGATCTGTATGAAGACGAAGTTTTCGTTTTTACTCCAAAGGGGGACTTGTTCAAATTTCCCAAAGGTGCAACGATCCTGGACTTTGCCTACCATATACATTCGGGTATCGGGAATAAGTGTGTTGGTGGACGTATCAACGGGAAAAACGTGCCCATACGCGAAGTGTTGCACTCTGGCGACCAAGTAGAAATCCTCACCCAAAACAACCAAAAGCCCAAACAAGACTGGATGAGCATTGTGAAAACCAGTCGGGCAAAAGCGAAATTGCGCCTGGCTCTAAAGGAGACACAGGTCAAAGACGGACTTTATGCTAAGGAGATGTTGGCAAGAAAGCTCAAAAATCGAAAAATCGAAATCGATGAGAGCACGATGTCGCATCTGATAAAGAAATTAGGCATAAAAGAAATGTCTGACTTCTACAAGCAATTGGCCGATGAAAAATTGGACATCAATGACATCATAGACAAATATCTTGAAGTCCGCAATGAGGAAACCAACACCAAGGCTGTTCCAACACGGTCTGCGGAAGACTTCAATTTTGAGACAGCCAATGACGAGGGTGCAAAAGGCGGTGATGATGTCCTAGTCATAGACCGTAACCTGAAAGGCGTCGACTACTCGTTGGCAAAATGTTGTCATCCTATCTACGGAGACCCCATTTTCGGTTTTGTTACCGTAACTGGAGGAATAAAGGTCCACTGCCAGAACTGCCCCAATGCACCGGAGTTGCGGAAACGGTTCGGGTACAGAATAGTCAAGGCGAAATGGAGCGGAAAAGGCACGTCGCAATACAACATCACATTGCGCGTTGTCGGCAACGATGACATCGGCATCGTAAACAACATCACAAGTATTATCTCAAAGGAAGAAAAAATAGTGATGCGTTCTATTAATATCGACAGCCACGACGGGTTATTCCGGGGGAATCTTGTTGTGCAAGTTGAAGGCACACAACGACTTGATTCGCTATTGAAAAAGATAAAGACAGTGAAAGGCGTCAAAACTGTAACGCGCCTTTAGAGAATCAAAGCAGAGCAGAACACATTACAATCTTGTGTTCTGCTTACTTTTTATAAATCTTCCCTATATTGCCTCAAGGCAGAAAGAAGCGCATTGTTTTGGCTTTTTGCTCCAATGGTGATTCTCAAACAATCTTCACACATTGGAAGATTGGAGCAATCGTGAACAAGAATGTTGTGTTGCAATAAGTATTGGTATACACTCTGTGCATTGCGCATTTTTACCAAAAAGAAATTGGCGTTTGTCGGATAAATTTTCAGACAGAAAGGCAAAAGGCTGAAGGCGCTTATTACTTGTTGGCGCTCCAGCATAACCGATTTCTGCCATTTCTCAATATCATACGGGTTCTCCAACTGTTTGATTGCGTATTCCAGACTTGGGACACCGATATTGGGGCGTGGCTGTACCATGCGCATATTTTCTACCAGTTCACTTGCACCAAAAGCCGCAGAAATTCCTATCCCGGCACATCCCCATTCATTGCATATATTGGTTATTATCACTAAATTATGATGACTGGATAAAGAACCAATAAAACTCTTCCTTGAGGAAAACGAAACATATGTTTCATCTATGACAACAAGCCCTTGGAATCGGTCAAGCAACAATTTGATTTCATCATTACTATGCCATGCATTCCCTGTCGGATTGTTTGGGGAACTCAGCCATATTATCTTCGTATGGTTGTCGCATTCACTAAGAATTCGTGTGGCTGTCACTTGAAAATTATGATCCGGCAAAACCCGCCTGTACTCCACTGCATTTATCTCTGCATACCTCCGGTAGGGATTTTCGGTCGGCTCGATTGCCACTACGTTATCGACATTTGTCCGGCATACACAACGGTAAAGAAGATCTATAAATTCTTCGACACTCGTTCCAAGACAGATATTTTCCACTTTCAGATGTTTCAGTTCACCTATCCGACGCATCAATTGCAGTGGTTCCAGAACGGGCATTCTATTGTACCTTATATTGTAGGGATTTTCGTTGTTGTCAAGAAAAATCGTGTCTTCATTCCATTCTCTGCATACACGAATATTCTGCTTCCTCTTGGTGACATGACGGATATTTGGATTTAGAATATTATCAAAACTAAATACATTTGTAGTCGTGGTCTCATTTTGTTCCATGAAATATCGTGTCTTTATATGCCCAATGGAACACACTTTTTTCAAGTCAAAAGACATTTTCGTGTGACGCTATTGGGGGAATTGAGAAATATCATTAAATCGTATGGCAAAAGTAGATAAATTCAATGATGTAAGCAAAAATTGGAGTAACTTTGTTGCGTCATGCGCAAACCACACTCGTACATACTGTTATTGCTTCTGATATTTTATGGCTGCACGGATAAAAAGTCCGTGGAAACAACACCATGGGGAGAAACTTTAGAGAACGGAAATGACAAGGTGCCCCCATCTGAGAATTTCTCATTTGCAGACATACAAAGCAACGGAGAAATGATCATGCTTACAATGAATGGTCCAGATACATACTTTGATTATCACGGGAAAGGTATGGGCACTCAATTTCTGCTGTGCCAGAAGTTTGCACAACAAATAGGAGTTTCTTTACGTGTGGAAGTCTGCAAAGACACCACAGAAATGTTGAAAAAGCTCAAAGATGGCGATGGTGACATTATTGCCTACCAATTGGCACAGGATATTTCAGGCGTTAGACATTGTGGGTATGCTATAGACTCACTCCATACATCATGGGCTGTCAACAAAAACAACCCTGAGCTTGCCGACACACTCAGCCGATGGTACAAGCCCAACATGATTGCGCAGATAAAAAAAGAAGAAGACTATCTTTTCTCGTCTCGAAGTGTGACTCGTCATGTCTATGCCCCAATGCTGAATGCTTCTAAAGGAACCATATCGATGTATGACGGACTTTTTCAGAAATACGCACCTATAGCAAGATGGGATTGGCGATTGATTGCAGCCCAGTGTTACCAGGAATCGGCATTTGACAAAAACGCGAAATCGTGGGCCGGTGCATGCGGACTGATGCAGATAATGCCTGCGACAGCCAAGACTGTCGGCTTAGACATGTCAGAAATATATGAACCGGAAGCGAACATTGCCTCAGCTGTCAAATACATAGCATTGCTCAACGAGAAATTTCGGGATATTCCCAATCCAAATGAGCGTCGGCTCTATGTGCTGGCCAGTTACAATGGCGGATTTTTCCATATCCGCGATGCTATGGCACTTGCCCGGAAGAATGGACGCAATGCATACAAATGGTCTGATGTATCGAAATATGTATTGAAACTCAGTCAACCGGAATATTTCCGCGATCCTGTCGTGAAGTACGGATATATGCGAGGGGCGGAAACCGTCACATACGTTGAAAGCATTTGTTCTCGATGGGCAAAATACCGAGGCTTCGCAAATGGGAGGAGTATATCATCCTCTCCCAGCGGAAACAACATTCCCCACAAATCCCGCCACAAAAACAGATTTTCAAAATAGCTACTGACACTTATAGCGTTTCCGTACACTGGACACCCAATGTCAGAAAACAGGTAGCAGGATGTCCCAATTTCTATTTGAGGACAAGAGCCCTAACAATCCGGATGTCCTCAATGGGGCGATCGTTACTGTCAGTTTCCACCCACTGTATATTCCGGACAACGTCAAGTCCGTCAATCACCTCTCCAAATACAGTGTATTGTCCGTCTAAATGCGGTGTCCCGCCATATTTGAGATAAGCTTCTCTAACGTCTTGTGGGATATGAATACAATTTCTTCCGGAAACTGAAAGTTTATCCTGAAGTTCATCGAATTGCTCCTCTGTAAAACGCCGTCCGTAAACTATATAGAATTGCGACATCGAAGATTGCCTTTCTGGGTTTCCTGCATCCGGTTCACGAGCAGCACCTATGACCCCTCTTTTGTGAAAGAATTGTGGGTATCGTATCTCTGCCGGTATCGTATATGACTCTGGCGAATCGCCAAGTGCTTGACCTGGGCGAGCATTCCGACTGGCAGAATCTCCCGTCTGTATCATAAAACCGGAAATGACACGGTGAAAAAGTAGTCCGTCAAAAAATCCGGCTCTTACCAACTTCATGAAATTATCTCGGTGCATGGGTGTTTCGTTGTAAAGGGAAATGCGTATAGCCCCCATCTGTGTTTCCAACAACACCTCATGTCGCAATGAATCCTGGCTTTTTGCAGGCAATACCATAAACAAAACGGCAAGAAATGATACGACTGTCTTCACGATTTACTTTATAAATATAAAACAGATTTGTTTGACTGTACAGAAAGGTGCTCCTGTCCAGTTTATTTCAAATGACTCATAACACGTTCAAAATAACGCTGAGTACGTTTTACGCTATAGTTCATTCCACCATTCCAAGATCTGATGGCCTTTTCGATGTCATTGAGCGGATTAAAATATGACTGTATCAGCAGAAACATCTCCTTGGATTTTTCTATACTGAAGCGGTCACGCAACGTAAACTTCTTTTTGCTTTTGCGTTTGCGCAGAATATCATTACATTCTGCCACCAATATGGGAGTAATCTGCATGGCCCCACACGAATTTCCACACTGGGCTCTAGCGTTTCCCTCACTTTCGACTTGAATAATGGCTTGCATTACGGGTTCCCAATCGAAACTGTTTGTTGCAGAACTCGAAACAATCGAGTTTCCACATTCAGGCACATTCGAGCAAATCTCTGCCCATGTACCAATATTACACCCTAAAGAAAATAATACAAAAAATACAATCTTTAATGTTCTTGTCATAATTATTGATTTTTGGAACCCGGAAAATGAAGCAATGGTGAACAATCCATATCGATGCAACATTTTACCTCAAGAATCATCACTAAAATTATTGATGAACGTTACTTTTTAACCCAATAGCGGTCAAAATCTTGCAAGGCTCCGTTAATACCAAGGAATATCCTCTCCACAACAAAAAGAGCCGAATATTCTCTAAAACTGGTTGCAAAATTACTCAAAATAAATGATTTGTGCAAATTTATGCAGACCGCTTTTGGTTAATTTAAGAAATGTAGCAACAATAAAGTTCGTGTGTATCAGCCGAATAATTCAAAATTTCCCCATTTGTCCGGTGTTTTTCTTATCGTCTCTCTACTTGGACATTAAAAGTTTTTAACTTTGCTCGGTTTCTAATTTTATTCCCCATCTTTTGTTCTATTCGTTTTTTTTCATTTACTTTGCAATATAAAGTAACTAAAACCTTATTCTTATGACAAACACGACAGAAACAGAGAACCTCTGTGGCCTGAGACGTGAGGATTTCCAAACCACCATCAACGGCAAACAAACAGATTTGTATATATTGCACAACAACCAGGGAAACGAAGTGGCTATTACAAACTATGGTGGCGCAATAGTTGCCATAATGGTACCCGACAAAGACGGCAAACACGCCAACGTCATCCAAGGCCATGACAACATACAGGATGTTATCGATTCCCCGGAGCCTTATCTTTCTACGCTCATTGGCAGATACGGAAACCGAATCTGCAAAGGAAAATTCCAAATCGGAGGGAAAGAATATCATCTGTTTGTCAACAACGGCCCCAACTCCCTACACGGAGGAAAGAAGGGCTACAATGCAAAAGTATGGGATGCCCTCCAGATGAATGACCATACTCTCGTTCTTAAATATGTCAGCCCTTATGGAGAAGAGGGTTATTCTGGAGAAATGAAAATCACGGTTGTCTATTCTTTTAATGACGACAACGAACTTGCCATTGAATATATGGCAACCACAAACAAGAAGACCATTGTCAACCTTACAAATCACGGATTCTTCTCTCTTGCAGGAATCGCCAACCCTACCCCAACCATTGACAATTTGATTTGCCAAATCAACGCCGACTACTATTTGCCCATTGATGAAACATCCATTCCGACTGGCGAGATACGTCTTGTAAAGGGTACTCCTTTCGATTTCCGTCAAGCCAAGCCGTTAGGCCAGGACATCGATGCAGACAACGAGCAGATTCGCCACGGTGCAGGATACGACCATTGCTATGTACTCAATAAAAAGGAAGAAGGAGAATTGAGTTTCGCCGCTAAGATAGCAGAACCCGTAAGCGGACGCACAATGGAAGTCTACACCACCGAACCTGGCGTGCAGTTGTATACCGACAATTGGGCAGACGGATACAAAGGCCAGCACGGAGCGACTTTCCCGCGCAGAAGTGCAGTTTGTTTCGAGGCCCAACACTTCCCTGACTCACCCAATCACCCGTATTTCCCGTCCGTCGTATTGAAACCAGGACAACAATACAATCAAAAGACCATCTATAAATTTGGTATCAACAAATAGAGGAAGGTCCTTCATTTGGGAAATCTATTGATAAAAAGAGATGCCTTAAATCACATCTTCCTATTTTATAATAATTCGAAAGAATGGCTTACTTAAGGTTCGATTCCTTCGTGTGATTTCCACTACCATAGAAAACAATAAACAATAATAAAAAAATGGAAAAAAAACAATCCTCAAAAAAACACGGTAGTGTCATTGCTATATTTGCGATGATCTTCCTTTTTGCGATGATTGCCTTTGTGACAAACTTGTGCTCACCAATGGCAGTCATTCTAAAAAACGCTTTCAAAGTACCTGAATCATTGGCTCAGATTGGCAATTATGGCAACTTTGGCGCCTATTTGGTAATGGGTGTCCCTGCTGGTCTTCTCATCCAAAAATTTGGTTACAAGCAAACTGCACTTATGGCCCTTCTCGTGGGTATTATCGGTTTGGTCATACAGTGGCTTAGTGGATCAATGGGCTTTATAGTATACCTCATCGGTGCTTTTGTTTCCGGCTTGTGTATGTGTATGTTGAATACCGTTGTCAACCCGATGCTCAACCTTCTTGGCGGCGGCGGAAATACAGGCAACCAGTTGGTACAGATTGGTGGCGTATTCAATTCGGCCGCTGCAGTATGCGTATACATACTTATGGGTAGCCTCATTGGTGATGCGGCAAAAGCAAAAGTATCGGACGCAACTCCCGCCCTGCTCATTGCCTTGGCAATATTTGTCTTTGCCTTTGTTGTAATTTTTGCAACCAAAATAAAGGAGCCACAACAGCACACCAACGCTTCTGCAACCTCCAACGATAACTACAGCTGCTACTCATTCCGTCATTTCAAATTAGGAATGTTGGCCATTGCTGTTTATGGCGCAGTTGAGGTATGTCCACCGACATACATTATGTCATATTTGACCGCAGCTCCCGATGCCGAGAACCCTGGTTTGGGAATGGATGCAGGCTACTGCGGAACACTTAGTGCAGTCTACTTCATTTTCATGCTTATAGGCCGATTCGTTGGCGGTATGGTTGGTGGCTTGGTATCTGCCAAGAAAATGATAGCAACTGTCAGCACCGTGGCTATCATACTCGTTGGTGCCGGTATGCTGCTTCCGACCGACATAATGGTAAAGTGTCCTGGTATTGACTATTCGTCTCTAAACCTCGTATGGGGAGAGATTCCTGTCGGAATATTTGCCTTCCTGCTTGTGGGACTCTGTGCTTCCGTAATGTGGGGCGGTATCTTCAACCTTGCAACGGAAGGGCTGGGTAAATATACAGCAGCCGCATCGGGTGCATTTATGATGATGGTAGCCGGATTTGCCGTAATGATTGGCATTCAGGCTTTGGTTATCGACTTTACCCATAGCTACATTTTGAGTTTCATCGTAGTGCTTCTGAGTGCCGTCTACATTCTCTACTACGCACTTGCCGGATCAAAGAATGTCAACACGGACATTCCTGTAGAATAACAATCACAAAAAGGGCTTGACTTTCTCCGCTAGCGGATCGAGCAAGCCCTTTCCCGAAATACCTGTCATATATTAACCAAGGTGGCTTTGCTATTGCCGCCATAAAAACATTTGATAATGGATATAGAATTTGTAAGAAGCCGTTTCATCAAACATTTTGATGGAAAGACCGGCAACATCTATGCATCTCCGGGACGTATCAATCTTATCGGAGAACATACAGACTATAATGGAGGTTTTGTATTCCCCGGTGCAGTTGACAAAGGCATCATGGCAGAGGTTCGTCCGAATGGACTCAACACGATCATGTGCTACTCTATCGACCTGAAGGACCGTGTGGAGTTCAAGGTCGACGATCCTGAAGGACCACGTGCAAGTTGGGCCCGCTACATCTATGGTATAGTACAGGAGATGCGTAAACTGGGAGTCGATGTCAAGGGCTTCAATACAGCCTTTGCTGGCGATGTGCCCTTGGGTGCAGGTATGTCTTCCTCTGCAGCCCTTGAAAGTTGCTTTGCATTTGCACTCAACGATCTTTTTGGAGAAAACAAAGTAAGCAAATGGGACATGGTATTGGCCGGCCAAGCCACCGAGCACAATTATTGCGGCGTAAATTGCGGTATAATGGATCAGTTCGCCAGTGTTTTCGGCAAGGAAGGATGCTTGATGCGACTTGATTGTCGCAGCCGCGAATTCGAATACTTCCCGTTCAAACCTGTCGGATACAAATTGGTTCTGCTCAATTCCTGCGTCAAGCACGAGCTGGCAGGTTCTCCATACAATGACCGCCGAAACAGTTGCGAAAATGTGGTTAAACACATTGCCGAAAAACATCCGGAAAGCAAGTTTGAGACATTACGCGACTGCACGTGGGAGCAATTGGATGAAGTACGCACCGAAGTTGGAGAAGAAGACTACAAGCGTGCCAAATTTGTACTTGGAGAAAAGGACCGCGTTCTTGCAGTTTGCGAGGCCCTGAATGCCGGCGACTACGAAACCGTCGGGCAGAAAATGTACGAAACCCACGAAGGACTGTCAAAAGACTATGAGGTATCGTGCGAAGAGCTTGACTTCCTCAATGATATTGCCAAAGCTAATGGCGTAACTGGCAGCCGAATCATGGGCGGTGGATTTGGTGGTTGTACCATCAATCTTGTGAAAGACGAACTCTATGACAAATTTATTGCTGATGCAAAGGAAAAGTACTTTGCAAAATACGGCAAACAGCCCGAGGTTTACAACGTCGTAATCAGCGAGGGTTCCCGCAAGATCTGCTAAAATTTACAGAAAGCATCAATAAAAGCTCCCAAGATAAACCAGAATCTTGGGAGCTTTTCTATGGTAAACAATTACCCGGCAAATTATAGAATTGCTCCTGACCGATTATTCCAAGATACCTGCCTAAAAAATCTCTGCCGGATTCGTCACGAAATGGGTTGCGCCATGCGCTAACAGAAAATCTTTGTCACGGAATCCCCATAACACACTGATACAGGGTATTCCACAGTTTTTGGCGGTCATAATGTCGACATCACTGTCCCCAATGTATACCGTTCCGCATTTGTCACAATGTAATTGGCGCATCGCTTCTAATACTGTATCAGGTGCCGGTTTTTTTCTGACGTTCTCTCGCTCTCCTATTGCGACCGAAACATAATCGGCAAAGAAGTGCCGACACAATTCGTTCGTAGCTGCATTAAACTTGTTGCTTACCACAGCAATCTTCTTTCCGCTGCCGCGAAGACGTTCAAGCATATCCACGATGCCAGGATAAGGTTGCGTAGTATCCAGGCCATGTTCCAAATAGTGTTGGCGAAAATCTGTAAAGACCCGTTCAAACAAAGGATTTTCAAGTCCACACGGTACTGCCCGCTCCATCAATTTCTTAACACCATTCCCCACAAATTGGCGCACCTCTTCCACCGTGCGCTCCGGAAAACCGTTAGTACGAAGAGCATAGTTGCAACTTGAAGCCAAATCATCAAGGGTGTTCAGTAAAGTACCGTCAAGGTCGAAAATATAAGTTTCATACATAAAAGCAAAATTTAGCGTTATCCGATACGAAGACAAAAGTACACAATCTATCCCACACAGAGACATCTTTGCTGAACAAAATGATATTTTCATTGCCTCAGAAAGGGCAAATAAGCATATAAGATGGGAAATAGCGAAAAATAGACCCTTAGACATAAAAAACGCTGAAAAACTTTATTAACAGATTTAGTTTTTTTGTGCATTTTTTATACCTTTGCATATGGTTGAACTAAAACTAATATAAACCCATGGAAATAACGGAATATAGAGCCAGTCTGAAAGGCAAAATCCTAAAAGCCTCGATGCAAGAGTTTGTAAGTAAAGGTATCCGCCCTGTTCGAATGGACGACATCGCAAATTCCCTTGCCATCTCGAAAAGAACACTTTACGAGATATACTCAAACAAGGAAGAACTTCTCCTAGAGAGTACTCGTATGAGCGAAGAAGAGTATGACTGCCACATCCGTACCTATAGAGAAGACCCCCAACATAATGTCATAGATATACTCATTGAGTCATACAACTATCGCATAAAACGGCTGTCAGGAGTAAATCCCATGTTCTTTTCAGATATGCGCAAATATCAAAGTGTAGTAGCCTACTTCGAACAGATAAAGGCCGAACGGCATACACGCACTATAGAATTCTTCAAACAAGGTGTTTCGGAAGGATGTTTCCGTCCAGACGTGAACTTTGATATTTTCTGCCGGATCGCAAATGCATCGATGGAATTTATCATGCAAAACCAAATGTACAAAGAATACGACTTGAAGTATATCCTGGACAACGTGATTATGCTTTACGTACGTGGAATTTGTACAGAGAAAGGACTTGGGCAGTTGGAAGCTTGTATAGCGGAAAACAAAATATAAGAAAACACTATTTTGGTCATTTTATACAACAACCAGGATTCTATGGAAGTTCCAAAGAGTCTTGGTTGTTGTAAAGATGTCCAATAGTGATTAGAACATGACACAACATCACAAATGTATGTCAAACGCTTTGACCTGTAATAATTTTTATATAATTTTGCAATGAGCGTGTGGATTATACCAGACGAGACATTTATTTTATAATTATATAAAAACGACAATTATGCAACCAATTATCATTGCAGGTCCTTGTGTGATAGAATCCATGCAGTTGCTGGAAACAATAGCTGAATGTCTTGTTGCTATCAGGCAACGTTTGGGCATAGACATCATATTCAAATCATCTTTTGATAAAGCCAACAGAACCTCAATACGGTCATATAGAGGTCCTGGTATGGAAAAAGGTCTGCAGATGTTGGCTGACATAAAGTCAAAGTATGATTTGCGTATTTTGACAGATATACATGAAAGTTACCAAGCAGAACCTGCCGGCCAAGTGGCGGATGTATTACAAATACCCGCATTTTTGTGCAGACAGACTGATTTGCTGACGGCTGCTGCCCATACAGGGAAGATTGTCAATATAAAGAAAGCACAATTTCTCAGCGGAAAAGATATGGTATTTCCTGTTGAAAAAGCGTATGACGCAGGAGCCAAAGAAGTGTGGCTGACAGAAAGAGGCAACATGTATGGATACAACAATTTGGTTGTTGATTTTCGCAATATCCCAGAAATGTTGGGAATAACAAGCACGGTCATTATGGACTGTACCCATAGCGTGCAACGTCCGGGAGCAAGCAAGGGAACTACATCGGGAGACCGGAAATACGTTCCGTCTATGGCCTTGGCTGCCAAAGCATTTGGGGCATCGGGATATTTCTTCGAGGTCCACCCTGACCCAGACAATGCCCTAAGTGATGGTCCCAATATGTTATACCTCGACCAATTGGAAGGATTGGTCACTCAACTTATTAAAGAATTCTAAAGAACACCTATGAAGCCAGAGCTATTGGAGCGTTTAGGGAAAGTGAAGGAATATGCCACACGTTGCCTTCAGGACGAGGCCCAAGCCATATTGGATCTCATCCCTCAAATTGACAAGAATTTTGAAGAGGCGGTTGAACTGATATACAAATGCAAAGGGAAGGTCATTGTTACAGGAGTTGGAAAAAGCGGCCACATTGGCGCAAAAATAGCAGCCACTCTATCAAGTACCGGAACACCATCCTTTTTCATCAATCCACTTGACGTTTTTCATGGAGACTTGGGGGTAATGACTGCAGACGATGTCGTTCTTGCCATTAGCAATTCAGGACAAACAGACGAACTGTTGAGATTTATACCAATGTTGTTACAGAAGCATGTACCAATTATCGGCATGAGCGGCAACCCGCAATCATTACTGGCGAAATACTCTACGACCCATTTGGATGTGATGGTAAAGAAAGAAGCATGCCCACTAAATTTAGCACCGACTAGTAGTACAACCGCTGCGCTGGCCATGGGCGACGCTTTGGCTGTGGCACTGATGGAAGTCCGCGATTTCAAGCCCAACGATTTCGCACAATTTCATCCGGGAGGAGAATTGGGGAAAAGACTTCTAACTACGGCCCATGATGTAATGCGCACAAACGAATTGCCAATAATACCCAAAGAGACCAATCTTGGAGAAGCCATTATCCAAGTGAGCAAAGGGAAATTGGGATTAGGCGTATCTATAGAAAACGGTAAGGTTGTCGGGCTTATCACCGATGGTGACATTCGACGGGCAATGGAAAAATGGAAAGAAAAATTTTTCGACAAAACAGTTGAAGACATTATGACACGTACACCGAAATCTGTTTTGCCAACAACAAAAATCGCTGAGATCCAGAGGGTCATGCACCAAAACAAAATTCACACGGTGCTTGTTGTTGATAAGGACAATCACCTATTGGGTGTTGTCGACCACTATAGTTGCATGTTGTAAACAAAAGGAATGCTGGCAAAGACTATCATCACTCTCCTGCTCCACCTTGTCTGTATTGGTGCTATTGCGGATAGCAGCGACACGCTTATCGTCAGACAGTTGCAGAAAGACAATATACATTTTTCCCACAACAATTCCATTGTACTTCTTAGGAATGGACACGAGAAGTTTGAAGACCTCTTCACTGCAATAAGACAAGCAAAGAGCAGTATTCATCTTGAATATTTCAATTTTCGCAATGACTCGATAGCCAAAGAATTATTCGCCGAATTGTCACAAAAGGCTAGCGAAGGTGTCGAGGTAAGAGCATTGTTTGATGGTTTTGGCAATGCGTCAAACAACAAACCATTGAGCAAGAAGCATCTCCGGGAAATACGCAATAGAGGCATTGAAATTTATGAATTTGATCCTCTACGCTTTCCATGGATCAACCATGTATTTCATCGTGACCATCGTAAAATTGTTGTCATAGACGGCACAATTGCCTACACAGGCGGAATGAATGTGGCCGATTATTACATCAACGGGACTAAGCAAGTTGGTGAATGGCGTGATATGCATTGCCGTGTTGAAGGTGATGAAGTCAATACCTTGCAATCCATTTTTTTAAGAATATGGAACCGCGTAGCCAAGCAGAACGTACATGGGGCAAAATATTACCGGAACTTCTCTTCTGAGAGTCAATTCAATTGCCTCAAACCCGACACCACATCGACTGCCGGAAAAAAAACCGTAGGTATCATCAATAGAGAACCAAGAACAAGCAATCGGATTATAAGGGAGTTTTATATAAACGCCATCAATGACGCACAAGACAGCATAAAGTTGGTCAACCCCTACCTCACATTGAGCAACAAACTGAAAAAAGCATTACGCAATGCCATAAAGAGGGGCGTCAAAGTAGAAATAATGGTTTCTGCGCATAGCGATATACCGCTTACCCCTGATTGTGTGTATTATAATGTGCACAAACTGATGAAGCACGGTGCGGATGTTTTCATCTATAGACCAGGATTCCATCATACGAAAATAATGACGGTTGACGGGAAATTCTGCACCATAGGTAGTGCTAACCTCAATGCTAGAAGTCTGCGATTTGATTACGAGGAGAATGCAGTAGTCATAGACAAAAACACGACTAAAGAACTGGATGGTATCTTCGATTCCGACAAAAGTAAGAGTTTCAAACTCACACCTGCTACCTGGAATCAATTCCGTACCCCCTGGAAGAAGTTTGTGGGCTGGTTTGCACATCTTCTTTCCCCATTTCTTTGAACGCAAGGAAGCCGCATTATTCTAAATATACGGGGATAGTTTTGTCATTTTATATAAATGTATTATCTTTGCCTTAAATACAACAAGAACGGAACATCATGGATTACATAAAAACAGAATTATTGGGGGTATATGTAATAGAACCAAAAGTTTTTACTGACGCCCGTGGGTATTTCTTTGAAGCGTGGAAAAAGGACGACTTTGAAAAACATGTAGGAAAAGTAGATTTTATTCAAGACAACGAATCGAAATCCAGTTACGGAGTGTTGCGTGGATTACACTACCAAAAGGGCGAATACTCGCAGGCAAAACTTGTGCGAGTCATAAAAGGACGTGTACTTGATGTTGCCGTTGACCTGAGAAAGAGTTCTCCCACCTTCGGGAAACATATTGCAGTAGAATTAAGTGACGAAAACAAAAGACAATTGTTTATTCCTAGAGGATTCGCCCATGGTTTTCTTGTTCTCAGTGAAGAGGCTGTCTTTACCTATAAGGTTGACAACATATATGCCCCTCAATACGAGGCAAGCATAAAATGGAATGATCCAGACATCGCAATATCATGGCCGATTGACGAAGAAAATGTATCGACAAGCGCCAAGGATCTTCAAGGAAAATCATTTGCTGAGGCGGATTTGTTCGATTAATTCTGATTTTACGTTAACAATCACTGCATAAAATACGCATGTTAATCCTCCAATACATCTTCTTATGACACAAGTCAAGAGTTATGTTTTTCTTTTCGCTACTTTATTGATGCTGTCATGCAACGGACACAAAAAAGATACGCCATCAGTCGTGGAAGATACTGTGGCCAAGAAAGAATTGCAAGGCATTTGGCTTAATGAAGATGGCGAGGATCCTACATTCCGAATACACGGAGACACCATTTATTTCCCTGATTCCACAAGTGTCCCGGTTCGCTTTTATGTTGAAAAAGACACATTGGCCCTTATGGGGGCTAATGTTACAAAATATCATATCATAAAACGTACGCCCCACCTTTTTATCTTTCTCAACCAAAACGGCGAACGTGTACGACTTGTGAAAAGCACCGATACAGACTATTTGGAACAGTTTGTACAAAAGGCATCGGTAATTTCGATAAACCAACAACGTCTCATAAAACGTGATACTACCGTATACCAAGGGCAGCAGAAATACCATTGTTATGTACAGGTAAACCCAACGACTTACAAAGTTATCGTGCCTTCCTGCAATGATGACGGTGTGGCGGTCGATAATATTTATTATGACAACATTGTCCATCTGAGTATATTCAATGGAGAGAAGAAACTGTTCTCCCAAAATCTCAACAAAAGCGATTTCAATAAGTTCGTGCCCCAAGAAATACTCCATCAAACGATATTCAGTGACTTGACCTTCTATCAGATAGACAAAGAGGGTATTCACTACTTCTCAATATTGGCGGTTCCAAACAGTTCAAGCAGTTATATGGTTGAATTGATTGTGGATTTTGACGGAAGACTACACAAACGTATCGCTAAAAATTGAAAATGACAACAATATGACTCAGACATTTATTCTAAAAAATGTGTGAACTTGCTTAAGGATGGTTCTACCGATTAGTTTTTGGCAAATTGCCAGATCGGGAATCACCTGATGTTAAATAATTTACGGTGGCTTCAGAACCACCCATAATACAGAACTCAATAAAATGCCAGAAATATCAGTACGAGGACTCGAGATGCCGGAGTCTCCAATTCGAAAACTAGCCCCCTTGGCAGTTGCTGCCAAGAAGCGCGGTGTGAAAGTGTACCACCTGAATATCGGACAGCCAGACTTGCCTACCCCGCAGGTCGGTTTGGATGCACTCCAACACATCGACCGCGATGTATTGGAGTATTCTCCCTCACAAGGTATATACTCCTACCGCCAGAAACTTACGGAGTATTACAAGAAATACAATATCAATGTTACAGCTAACGACATTATCATCACCTGTGGAGGCTCAGAGGCGGTTTTGTTCGCATTCATGTCGTGTCTAAATCCAGGAGACGAGATTATAATCCCCGAACCTGCGTATGCAAACTATATGGCATTTGCGATATCTGCCGGAGCGCGCATCCGCACGATTGCCACGACAATAGAAGAAGGATTTTCACTGCCGAAGGTCGAGAAATTCGAAGAACTTATCAATGAACACACCCGTGCGATACTGATATGCAATCCGAACAATCCGACAGGCTACCTATATACGCGCCGCGAAATGAACCAAATTCGCGATCTGGTAAAAAAATATGACTTGTACCTTTTTTCAGATGAGGTCTACCGCGAATATATATATACAGGATCACCATACATCAGTGCATGCCATTTGGAAGGCATCGAAAGCAATGTTATACTCATTGATTCCGTTTCCAAGCGCTATAGCGAATGCGGCATCCGTGTCGGAGCACTGATAACCAAGAATCCAGAAGTCAGAGCGGCTGTCATGAAATTCTGCCAAGCCCGACTATCCCCTCCCCTCTTGGGTCAGATTGTCGCTGAAGCGTCTCTAGATGCCCCCGAAGAATATTATCGCGATATTTACGATGAATATGTAGAACGCCGTAAGTGTCTGATAGACGGACTGAATCGTATACCAGGAGTATATTCTCCTATTCCCATGGGAGCATTCTATACTGTCGCAAAACTTCCAGTTGACGATTCGGAAAAATTCTGCAGATGGTGTCTTGAATCATTCAGTTATGAGGGCGAAACCGTCATGATGGCTCCCGCCGCTGGATTCTATACTAGTCCTGGAGCAGGAATCAATCAAGTCCGTATAGCCTACGTATTGAAGAAAACAGACTTGGAACGCGCCTTGATTGTACTACAGAAAGCGCTTGAGGCCTATCCGGGAAGAACAATGGAGTAACGTATCCCTACCATAACAGACAAACCAGCATATAGTGAATCTTCCTCTTTTCTTATCAAAGCACATCTACGCCTATCAGGATGGGAAGCATCAAGTGTCCCGCCCTGCTGTTCGTATAGCCACCATCAGCGTATCCATCGGATTGGCAATCATGCTGATAAGTGTAAGTGTAGTACTGGGATTCAAACACACAATACGCGACAAAGTCGTCGGTTTCGGAAGTCATATACAAGTTGCTGAGTTCTCGACGCTACAGATGGCTGACAATAAACCCATAGCGATGGAAAGCCACATGATGTCGACAATCAACCGCATTTCAGGTGTCAGCCATGTCCAAAGATACACCTTGGCACAAGGTATATTGAAAACAGACAAGGACTTTCTCGGTGTCGCATTCAAAGGTATCGGACAGGAATACGACACAACGTTTCTACACAAAAATCTAATTCAAGGAACTATTCCCCAATTTTCAGATACCGCCAGTTGCAACGCCATTGTTATTTCAAAATCAATGGCAGAAAAACTACAGTTGACATGCGGACAGCGTGTTTTCGCCTACTTTATCAATCAAGATGGAGTCCGCACACGCAGATTCAAGATTGCGGGAATATATCAGACAAACTTGTCTCAATATGACAAAATTATCTGCTTTGTCGATATATATACTGCGCAAAGACTGAATTCCTGGGAAAAAGACCAAGTGACGGGTGCTGAGGTAACGATACATGATTTCTCACTATTAGATGAGATAGAAAAGGAATTTGTAAAGAGAATCAACCGAACCACAGACAAATACGGCAATACATACACGTCAAAAACAATAAAAGACATTAATCCACAGGTTTTTTCATGGCTTGACCTTCTGGATTTGAATGTTTGGATTATATTGGCAATTATGACGGCCGTCGCATGTGTAACCATTGTTTCCGGTCTTCTTATCGTCATCTTGGAGCGCACTACCATGATAGGTATCCTCAAAGCCCTAGGTGCGAGAAACAAGACTATACGCCACACATTCATTTGGCTCGCATCCTATATCATCATAAAAGGTTTGATTTATGGCAACATACTGGGTGTCGGACTGATTATTCTACAAAAATACACAGGTTTAGTTAAACTTGACCCTTCGACCTACTATGTAAATTACGTTCCTACAGAAGTCAACATTCCTTTATTTGTTGCCCTCAATATTGCTACAATGATGATATGTTTGGCGGTGCTTATCGTCCCAAGTTTCTTTATATCACATGTGCATCCGGCAAAATCCATGCGATACGAATAAAGCGTACCTGCATGGGCAGTTAATTACTTATAATTTTTAATTATACCTACAGACCTCTCATTTTTTATTCGTAATTTTGCGTAGTATATATAGCAGTTATTGCATAAATAATATTCACTTAAACATACAACAAATGAAAATCGAAGATTTCAATTTTTCTGGAAAAAAGGCTATCGTACGCGTAGATTTCAATGTTCCATTGGATGAAAACGGCAACGTAACCGACGATACCCGCATTCGCGGAGCTCTTCCCACTCTGAAGAAGGTACTCGCTGATGGTGGCGCACTCATCATGATGAGTCACATGGGAAAACCCAAAGGAAAAGTAAAGTCTGAGCTTTCCCTGAAACAAATCGTCCCCAACGTTTCTTCTGCACTTGGTGTTGACGTAAAATTTGCTGCCGATTGCGGAAACGCTGATAAGGAGGCTGCAGAGTTGCAACCCGGTGAGGCTTTGCTTCTTGAAAATCTTCGTTTCTATCCCGAAGAAGAAGGTAAGCCTGTAGGCGTAGAGAAAGGTACCCCTGAATACGATGAAGCCAAGAAGGAGATGAAAGACCGCCAAAAGGACTTCGCCAAGAAACTTGCTTCCTACGCAGACTGCTACGTGATGGATGCATTCGGCACTGCTCATCGCAAACACGCCTCTACAGCAGTCATTGCAGACTACTTCGACGCAGACCACAAAATGTTGGGATACCTGATGGAAAAGGAAGTCAAGGCTGTTGACAGTGTTCTGAAGAACATCAACCGTCCCTTCACTGCAATCATGGGAGGCTCTAAGGTTTCCACCAAAATCGGTATTATAGAAAACTTGCTCGGAAAAGTTGACAACCTGATTCTTTGCGGCGGTATGACCTACACATTCGCTAAAGCGCAGGGTGGACATATCGGCAAATCCATCTGCGAGGATGACAAACTTGACATTGCACTTGACGTTATCAAGAAAGCAAAAGAAAACGGTGTAAACCTCGTTTTGGGAACCGATTGCATAGCCGGCGACGATTTCAAGAACGATTGCAATACTCAAGTATGCCCTGCCAATGCCATTCCCGAAGGTTGGGAAGGTTTGGATGCTGGTCCTGAGACCAGAAAGGCTTTTGCTGCAGCCATTGAGAATGCAAAGACCATTCTTTGGAACGGACCTGCCGGTGTATTTGAGTTCGACAATTTTGCTGGAGGCTCCAAGGCTATCGCTGAGGCTATTGCAAAAGCTACCGCCAATGGTGCATTCTCGCTCATAGGTGGAGGCGATTCTGTCGCATGTATCAACAAGTTTGGTATGGCCGATCAAGTATCCTACATCTCAACCGGTGGAGGTGCACTTCTCGAAGCCATCGAAGGAAAAGTTCTTCCCGGTGTAGCAGCCATTGAGAAATAATCCTTACAACAATCTTCAAAAAATATTTCGTTCTCTTTATAGAGAAACGTAAACATTTAGGAGGAATACCCCAAAGGCATTCCTCCTTTTTCATATGTACCCATCGAAACGTAACGTAACCATCCGAAACGTAACCATCCGAAATAAGCCGACTTGCTCACAACAAAAAAATCTCGCAGGGTTA
>CAVFEZ010000009.1:0-62484 GCA_963621665.1 Akkermansia muciniphila
ACCAACGACCCCGAGATTACAAATCACGTGCTCTGGCCAACTGAGCTAAAGAGGCAAAATACCTTTGCAGTCGTAGCGTCAAGCCGTTTGATTTAGGACCTGTTCTAAAACGGTTGCAAAGGTACGCATTATTTTCAAACCGCCAAAACATTTGGCGATTTTTTTTATCTTTCGCGTTGTTTTTCTTTAAACTTGGTGAGCTGCACCTTCATGGAGTCCACACATTGGTCCACTCCTTCCTCAAAGGTGTCACATACCTTGTCGACGAAGAGTGTCGTTCCGGGAACAGCAACCGACAGGCTGGTCTCCTTATTGTGTGCGGTGGCGGGCTTGACAACCTTGAGCTGCACGTCCGCTTTCAGAATTTCCTCGTAGGTTTTCTCCAATTTTGCTACCTTCTTTTCGATGAAGGCCTGCAATGTCTCAGTAGCGTCGAACTTGATCGACTGGATCTTGATTTCCATAGTTTTCCTCCTTGTTTTCGTTAGAGTTAAGCCCTTGGGTGGGCATTGCTATATACTTGCTTCAACTGTTCGAATGTAGTATGGGTATAAATCTCCGTAGTGGAGAGTTTCTCATGCCCGAGCAGTTTCTGCACACTTTCCAAATCTGCACCATTGTTGAGCATCGCCGTTGCAAACGAGTGCCGCAGGACGTGCGGCGACCGTTTTTTCAGCGTACACACGCACGACAGGGCATTTTTGACATCACGGTAGACATGACCACTGGAGATGCGCTGTCCGTCGGGCTCGACAAAAAACGCCTTGCCTACACGGCACACACTGGCGTCACGCACTGCGATATAGTGTTGGAGTGCGATGGCGAGCTCATCACCGAAAGGCACGACCCGCTCCTTGTTCCGCTTTCCGAGTACCCGTATCTGACGGTTGTCGAGATCTACCGACGCATCGTCGAGCCCAATCAGTTCCGACCGCCGGAGTCCGGCCTCATAGAGAACCATTAATAATGTACGCGTGCGTACATTATTAAAGTCCGTACCCCACTCCATGCCGTCGAACAGCCGGTTGGCCTCTTCTTCGCGCAGAAACTGCGGCAACGGTTTTCCGCATTTTGGTCCGTGCAGACCGTGGGCGGGATCACGCCGCACCAGATTGCGCGAAAGCGCATACCTGTAAAACGAGCGGACAGCGCTCAGCCGTCTGTTGACCGACGAGGCGAGGTTGCCCCTGTCCATCATCTCCTCCACCCATCCGCGGATGACATCCCCATCGACGTTGCCCCAACAGAGATAGAGGTCGATGCTCTTGAAATAGGCCTCAAACGCCTCAAGGTCGGCGCGGTAACTCTCTATGGTCAGTGCCGACCGGTTGCGCTCGAAACGCAGGTAGTCAAGAAACATTTTTACTATATCCATGTCGCAACAATGGTTGTTTTTAGGTTACGAAAATACGAATTTATCTTTGAACCTCCAAATTTTTCTCCACTTTAGTGACGATAAAAAAAATACGGACACTATTCAGGACACCGGAACCAGCTGACCAGAAGCACCTTCTCCGGATACACCTTCCTATCCGCCCGGCGGCTCCGCTATCCGCCCCTCAATCCGCCTTCCGAGCCACCGTTTACCCGGAAACCGAGCCACCCGGACCGCCCCGTTTTTGTACAAGGGCCTTGTACTGTCCGTACAAGGGCCTTGTACTGTCCGTACAAAGGCCTTGTAGCGACCGTACAAGGCCTTTGTAGCATTCGTACAAGAGCCTTGTACAAATCCGCGGAAAAGCGAAGCGCATCATGTGACAATATGTAAGGATCAGCACAAAAAACAGGTAGAAAAGACCACCTTTTTAAGATTATACAACATATTAAAGAGAAAATAAATATACCGGATAATCCAAAAAATTAGTAACTTTGCAATGTACAACCGGAAGGTTGGAACAGAGAAAATCACAAACGTTAATATAACAAACTATTATGGCATTTTTAACTAACGAGAAACTGGTGATTGTCGGCGCAGGCGGCATGATCGGTTCCAACATGGTGCAGAGCGCTCTGATGCTCGGCCTCACCCCCAACATCTGTCTTTACGACATCTACGAACCGGGCGTACACGGTGTATTCGACGAGATACAGCAGTGTGCATTCCCCGGCGTGAACGTGACCTATACCGTCAATCCCGAAGAGGCGTTCACCGGTGCCAAATATATCATCTCCTCTGGTGGTGCTCCCCGCAAGGAGGGTATGACCCGCGAAGACCTGCTCAAGGGCAACTGCAAGATTGCCGCTGAGTTCGGTGACAACATCAAGAAATACTGCCCCGATGTAGAGCACGTGGTTGTCATCTTCAACCCCGCTGACGTGACCGCCCTCACCGCTCTCATCCACTCTGGTTTGAAGCCCAACCAGCTCACCTCTCTCGCTGCCCTCGACTCTACCCGTCTGCAGCAGGCTCTCGCCCTCGAGTTCGGCGTACAGCAGGACAAGGTGACCGGCGCACACACCTATGGTGGCCACGGCGAGCAGATGGCCGTATTCGCTTCTCAGGTGAAGGTTGACGGCAAGCCCCTCGCAGAGATGGGTCTTTCCGCCGAGCGTTGGGAAGAGATCAAGCACCACACCGTACAGGGTGGTTCGAACATCATCAAGCTCCGCGGCCGCAGCTCTTTCCAGAGCCCTGCCTACAACGCCGTGAAGATGATCGAGGCTGCTATGGGCGGCGAACCTTTCACTCTGCCCGCAGGTTGCTACGTCAACGACGAGAAGCTCGGCTTCAAGAACGTGATGATGGCTATGCCTACCACTATCGACAAGACTGGTGTTCACTACACCGAGCCCACCGGTACTCCCGAGGAGCTCGCCTCTTTGGCCAAGTCCTACGAGCACCTCTGCAAGATGCGCGACGAGATCGTAGAGCTCGGTATCGTGCCCGCAGTAGAGAAGTGGGGCGAGGACAACGCCAATCTCTAATTCCGACTTTTCTCTCCCCTACCCCGTAACAGGCGGCGCACAAAGTGCTGCCGACAAACGGACAAAAGGGGGAAAACCATAGCAAAAAAGGCTGTGTCAAAGCGATTTTTGACACAGCCTTTTCTTTGTCGTACACGATATTTGTCGTACCTTTGCGTAGATAGCGACAGAAAACAACGAATAACTGAAAACAATACCACACACATGAAAAAATTACTGACAATGCTGGCCTTGCTGCTCACCACCGTGTGCGCAGGCGCCAAAGGCAACAAAGTGCCCGTCTACGTATGGGTAGGATGGGGCGAGAACACTACAGCCGAAACACTGAAAAACGATTTCAAGGCATGGAAGAAGCACGGCATCACCGGTGTCTGCGTCAATGCAGGCATGGACACTGAGAAGATACGCACCGCATCGGCCGTAGCCCACAAAGCAGGGCTGGAGTATCACGCCTGGGTGCCCACTATGGTGCAGGGCGGCAAAGACCGCAGTTGGTATACCGTCAACCGCCTCGGCGAGTCGGCCTACGACAAGCCCGCCTATGTACCGTACTACACGACGCTCGACCCGCGCAACCCCGAAGTCAAGAAATTCCTCATCTCCAAGTTTGAGGAGATTGCCTCCCTGCCCGATGTCGACTACGTGCAGCTCGACTACATCCGCTACGCCGATGTCATCCTCTCCCGCGGTTTGTGGGACAAGTACGGTCTGACGATGAACGGCGAATATGCCAAGGCAGACTACTGCTACTGCCCCGACTGCGTGGCCGCCTTCAAGCAGCAGAGCGGTATCGACATCACCCGCGTCACCGACCCGTCGAAGATCAAGGAGTGGGCACAGTTCCGTTGCGACGCCGTCACCACGCTGGTCAACAGCATCTCCGATGCCGTACACGCCAAGGGCAAGAAAATCAGCGCCGACGTGTTCCCCGGCCCGAAGAGCCACGCCGAGTGGATGGTACGCCAGCAGTGGAACAAGTGGAACCTCGATGCCGTGTTCCCCATGAACTACAATGACTTCTACATGCAGCCCGCCGCCTGGGTCGGCACCGTGACCGCCGAAGAGGCCGAAGCCGTCAAGGAAAAGAAGATGGCCCTCTACAGCGGCATCTTCGTCTGCAAGGACTGGCGCAACAAAGCCAAACTGGTCGATCCCGAGAACTCCGGCCTTCTGCCCTCCGAGATCGAAGAAGCCGTCACCTCTGCCATGAAAGCCGGTGCCGACGGTATCAGCATCTTCACCCCCTACGACATGACCGAAGAACATTGGGCTGAATTTGACAAGACGCTCAAGAATCTCAACCAGAAATAAGGATAAGTTTTTTTAGTAGGGTTTTGTGTGCCAAGCCTTGGAGGGGCACACAAAACCCTATTAAATTTAGTGACAATAAAATATCTACAAACCGACATCTAAACAAAACCCTATAATAACTGAAAAACCACATGGAAAAGATCAAAGGACTCATCGATGCTCCTTTCACCCCGTTTCACGCCAACGGTGAGGTGAACCTCGAGCCAATAGAACGCTACGCCAACATGCTTGTCAAGAACGGCCTCAAGGGTGTATTCATCAACGGTTCGTCCGGCGAAGGATACATGCTCACCGAAGAAGAACGCATGGCTCTGGCCGAGCGTTGGATAGAGGTTGCCCCCGAAGGTTTCAAGGTACTCGTGCACGTGGGCAGTTGCTGCGTGAAGTCGAGCCGCAAGCTGGCCGAGCACGCCCAGAAACTGGGTGCATGGGCAGTAGGAGCCATGGCCCCTCCCTTCCCCAAGGTAGGTCGCGTCGAGGAGTTGGTAAAATATTGCGAGGAGATTGCCGCCGGCGCTCCCGACCTGCCCTTCTACTTCTATCATATCCCCGCCTTCAACGGCGCCTTCCTCTCTATGGTTGACTTCCTCAAGGCCGTCGACGGACGCATCCCCAACTTCGCCGGCATCAAGTACACCTTCGAGAGCCTCTACGAGTACAACCAGTGCCGCCTCTACGCCGACGGCAAGTTTGATATGCTCCACGGCCAGGACGAAACCATCCTCCCCTGCCTCGCCATGGGCGGCGCACAAGGCGGCATCGGCGGCACCACCAACTACAACGGACGCTGCCTCACCGGCATACTCGAAGCATGGAAGAACGGCGACCTCGAAAAGGCGCGCGAACTGCAGAACTACGCCCAGGAGGTGATCAATGTCATCTGCCACTACCGCGGCAATATCGTCGGCGGCAAGCGCATCATGAAACTCATCGGCCTCGACCTCGGCCCCAACCGCACACCGTTCCGCAATGTCACAGACGAGGAAGAGGTGGCACTGAAGAAGGAACTCGAAGCCATTGACTTCTTCAACAAGTGCAACGTGTTCTAATATCTACAAGGTATAATACAACTGAAGAAAAAAAATGGACATCAACAAATATCTCTCCTACTGGAGCGAATGTTACCGCGAAGACCTCGTGAAGAACATCATGCCCTTCTGGATGCAACATGGCGTCGACCATGATCACGGTGGCGTATATACTTGCGTCGACCGCGACGGCACACTCATGGATACCACCAAGTCGGTGTGGTTCCAGGGCCGTTTCGCCTACATCTGCGCCTACGCCTACAACCATATCGAGCAACGCGCCGAGTGGCTCGATGCCGCCAAGAACACCATCGACTTCATCGAGGCCCACTGCTTCGACACCGACCGCCACATGTTTTTCGAGGTCACGGCCGACGGCACGCCCCTGCGCAAACGCCGCTACGTGTTCAGCGAGAGTTTCGCCGCCATCGCCATGGCTGAGTACTGCAAGGCTACGGGCGACAAGACCTACGCCGACAAAGCCATGCAGATCTTCCGCGACATGCGCCGCATGCTCACCACCCCGGGACTGCTCGAACCCAAGTACCTGCCCACCATGGAAGCACAGGGACACAGCATCACCATGATTCTCATCAACGTGGCCAATGTGCTGCGCCAAGTGTGCGACGATGCCGAACTGGAGGAGCAGACCGACCTGTCGATCAAGGCCCTGGCCCAGTATTTCATACACCCCGAATATAAGGCCCTGCTGGAAACCGTAGGACCCAAGGGTGAATTTATCGACACCATCAACGGCCGCCTCATCAATCCCGGCCACTGCATAGAGACCTCATGGTTCCTGCTCGACGTGGCCGAGCGCAAGGGAGACAAAGAGCTGCAAAAGCTCGCCCTGCAGATACTCGACTGGTCGTGGGACTGGGGATGGGACAAGGAGTTCGGCGGCATCATCAACTTCCGCGACTGCAAGGGTTTCCCCCAGCAGGACTACTCACAAGACATGAAGTTCTGGTGGCCGCAGTGCGAGACCATCATCGCCTGCCTCTACGCCTACAAACTCACCGGCGACGAGAAATACCTCGAGCGTCACCGCATGATCAGCGAGTGGACCTACGCCCACTTCCCCGACCATGAGTACGGCGAGTGGTACGGTTATCTGCACCGCGACGGAAGCGTGGCCCAGCCCGCCAAGGGCAACATCTTCAAAGGCCCGTTCCATATCCCCCGCATGATGATACGCTCCCACCTGCTCTGCAACGAGATTCTTGCCACCCGATAGACGGTTTTTTATTGGGGTGAAGTGCCTTGCGCGACTGGAAACGACCCATCGTGGCCACCGAAAGAGCGCAAGACACTTCACGCTAAGTGACGGTAAAAAAAAATACCGTCAACACCCCAATTCCTGTCCTAATCTATCACCTATTCAAGTTTTACTACATTGCGTGGAATTTATAGTACACGCCTTTACTACAACCTAAGTCTAAACAATACTCGTATGAAAAATTCCAAGATCTATCCTTGGGTCGTGGTCGGACTGCTGGGCGGTGTCGCCCTGCTCAACTACATGGACCGTCAGATGCTCAGCACCATGAAGGATGCCATGCAGATAGACATTGAGGAACTGCAGTCGGCCACCAATTTCGGCCGTCTCATGGCCGTCTTTCTCTGGATATACGGACTGATGAGCCCTGTGTCGGGCATCATCGCCGACCGTCTGAGCCGCAAGTGGCTCATCGTGGGCAGCCTGCTGGTATGGTCGTCAGTGACCTATCTCATGGGTATGGCCACCACCTTCGACCAAGTATTCTGGCTCCGCTCGCTCATGGGCATCAGCGAGGCCCTCTACATGCCGGCCGGACTGGCCCTCATCGCCGACTACCACACGGGCGGCTCGCGCTCGCTCGCCGTCGGCATACACATGACCGGACTCTATATCGGCCAGGCCATCGGCGGCTTCGGCGCAACGCTTGCCGCCGCCTATTCATGGCACACCACCTTCCATTGGTTCGGCCTCATCGGCATCGTCTACGCCGTAGTGCTGGCCTTTTGCCTCAAAGACAAGAAGCATGACGACATTTCCGCCACAGACACACCATCCAAGCCCGCCTCGCTGGGCGTTGTAGCCAGCATGCGTTCGCTGCTCACCAACGTGGCCTTCTGGGTCATACTGCTCTACTTCGCCGTACCGAGCCTACCGGGTTGGGCCACCAAGAACTGGATGCCGACGCTCTTCGCCGAGAACCTCGGTCTGCCCATGTCGCAAGCCGGACCAATGGCCACCATCACCATCGCCGCCTCCTCCTTTATCGGTGTACTGCTGGGCGGAACGTTGTCCGACCGCTGGGTGAAGCGTACCCTTCGCGGCCGTGTCTATACCGGTGCTATCGGCTTGGGCCTGACCATTCCGTCGCTCCTGCTCCTCGGCTTCGGCCACAACTTGGCGGGCATCGTCTGCGCCGGACTGCTCTTCGGTATCGGGTTCGGTATGTTCGATGCCAACAACATGCCCATCCTCTGCCAGTTTGTCGGCGCCCGCCAACGTGCCACAGCCTACGGCATCATGAACATGGTAGGCGTGTTTGCCGGAGCAGCCATCACCCACGTGCTCGGCAAGTGGAGCGATAACGGCAACCTCGGACTGGGTTTCGCCGGACTCGCCGCAGTCGTCGCCGTGACGCTCGCCGTACAACTCTACGCCCTGCATCCCAAGACCGACAACATGGAATAAAAAACTATGAAAATCAAGATATCACAATGATCATTTCAAATCTTCAACACACCGAGCGTATCGAACCGCTCCACCCGCTGTTCAAGAAAGCGTTCGACTACATCAAGTCACACGACCTGCTCCACACCCCGTGCGGACGCATCGAGATAGAAGGCGACCGGCTCTTCATCAACAATGCCAATCCCGACCTCGTCAGCGCCGAAGAGCAGGTGCTCGAGATGCACCGCGACTACATCGACATCCACGTACTCCTCGAGGGTGAGGAGACCATCGGTTGGAAACCCGTTGAGGACTGCACCGACGAGAAGCAGCCCTACGATGCCGCGGCCGACTGCGCCCTCTACGCCGACCATGCCCAGATGTACGCCACTCTCCATCCTGGCCAGTTCATGATTGTATGGCCCGAAGACCCGCACGCCCCTGTCATCGGCAGCGGAAAGGTACGCAAACTCATCGTCAAGGTGAAAGTATAACAGCCGCACCACAACAACACACCGGATACAGAAAAAGCGTAGGGATGCCCCCTACGCTTTTTCTGCTATTTCTATGAGACTCGTCTATTGAATTGTATTGACGGTCTACATTTTATTGTTCTTGCTTCGTCCGCTGGCGTACATATTCTTTTGTGAGGATATGCGGCCATTCTTATTGAGTGTCAGCGTGGACTGCTGCAATGAGCGGTTGACATGGTCGAAGATGAGGGCGGGATCGAAACGGCGGCCCTTGAAGTGCACCTCGAAATGCAGGTGTTCGGTGGTGGCCCGGCCGGTGCGTCCGGTCAGTCCGATGACCTGTCCGGCCTTGACCTTGTCACCCACCTTGACGAGGTTTTTCGACTGGTGGCTGTACAGCGTTTCCAGTCCGTACGAATGCTTGATGACAATGCAGTTGCCGTAACCCGAATAGGGACTTGACCGGGTGACAACACCGTCGAAGGCCGCCAGTACATTGTCATTGGGTGTGGTCTTGAGATCGACACCGGCATGGTTGCGGCGGCCGCCATACGGACTGATGACCTTGCTCTCGGGCAAGGGATACGACCATGTCTGGCTCTCCAGACGCATCAAGTCGAGTTTGAAGGTCTCCGAGTTTTCAAACACATCGACACCCTTGTCTTCGCCGATGGCCGGTGCATCGTTTTTCCTGCCCGTGACACTGACATTGACATGACTGCCACGCCGCTCGCACAAGAGCGTTTGCCGACGCAGACGGTGACTGTTGAGATCGATGAGGGTCTGCGGATTGATACGGCCGCCGTTGACCATGATCGAGAACGTACACTCCGCCTGTCCGCCCTTCGTACCGACAATGGCGATGGTCTGCCCGGCCTTGACGCTTTTGCCTACGCTGACAAGGTTTTGTGCATTGCCGGCATATACGGTCTCAAGACCGTTGCGGTGACGGATGACGATGACATTGCCGAGGTCAGAATGTTTGCGCGACAGACGCACCGTACCTTCAAACATGGCTTTGACGGCATCGCCCTCCTTGGTGGTGATGCTGACGGTATTGTCCTTGTTGAGCGAAGCCTTGCCGACAGGCAACGGAAATGAATACTCAGACTCGCGCAAGGTAGAGAAATCCACGTTGAACGCACTCGACCGGGCAAACAGCCCGGGCGTTTCGATACTGATCTGTTGCTGCTCGGCTGCCGAGAAATTCTGTTGCGCCGAAACCTGTATGCCAGCAAAGAGGAGTGCGGAGAGTAGTAGTGACTTGATAAAGGGGGTATTCATGATATCAGATTGTGTAAATCATTATTGGTTGGGACGAAGAAGGATGCCCGTATAGATGCGTCCCGACGCTGTACCCTGACGGCGGGCCGAGAACCAGTCATCGGGATGGCCGTAGGTGCAGATGCCGCTGAGGATGATATGGTCGGGGGCGATGCCAGCCGCCTCGAGTTGCAGACGGTTGCACGCCGGAAGGTCGATGTGCCACTTCTCCTGTCGCTCAGCGATGGCCTCCATATCGAACCCTGCCGATGTGAAAGCCTCGTACACCTCGTCGCCCACCTCAAAATTTTTCATTGAGATACCTGGACCGACGACGGCACGCATTGCCTGCGGACGGGTACCGAAGGCGGCACGCATTTCTGCGATGGCCTTTTGTGCAATCCGTGCTACCGTACCGCGCCATCCGGCGTGCACGGCACATACGGCCCGATGTTCCGTATCGTAGAGCAACACAGGGATACAGTCGGCGGTGGAGACACCTACACAGACCCCTTCGAGCCGTGTCATCACGCCGTCCACTCCTTCAAGCACCATCTGGCGCACCGCTTCGGGCAGAGCAAACAGTTCGCTGCCCACCTGACGTATCTCTATGCCGTGGGTCTGATGGGGGATGATGAGCCGGTCGGCCGATACGAGAGACAGCGTGCGGCAGAGCGCATCGCGGTTGGATGCCACATGCCCGGCACTGTCGCCACAATAGGCATTGACATTCATCGAGGCATACTCGCCCTCACTGCATCCGCCGTGACGGGTCGTGCTGAAGGCCACCACCCCATCGCCGAGGTCGTAATAGTGGAGTTGGGGTTCAGTCATCGGCCTCGTCCTCCTCATACTCGAAGTCGTCGAGGTCTTCTATCTCGTCTTCATCGATATACACGATTTCGTCTTCGCCCTCGGCATGGAGTTCTTCGGCGAAGCGGGTCATGTCCTTGTCGCGGTGCACGAGCGTTTCCTCGGAGGTGATCTCCTGCAGTTTGTTGCTCTCGTTGTTGAGTTCGCGCCACAGTACGTCCTTGAGTTCGGTCAGTCCGAGACCCGACACCGAGGAGATGAACACTACGGGCAGGTCGTCGGGCAGTGTCTCGCGGAGCATCTCCATGAGTTCGTCGTCGAGCAGGTCGCACTTGGTGACGGCCAGCACGCGGTGTTTGTCAAGCATCTCGGGATTGAACTGCCGCAGTTCGCCCATCAGCACCTCATACTCGTGCTTGATGTCCTCGGTGTCACCGGGCACCATGAAGAGCAGCAGCGAGTTGCGCTCGATATGACGGAGGAAGCGCAGACCGAGTCCCTTACCCTCGCTGGCCCCCTCGATGATACCGGGGATGTCGGCCATGACAAACGACTGGCGGTCGCGATAACCGACAATGCCGAGCGACGGTTCGAGCGTGGTGAAGGGATAGTTGGCAATCTTCGGCCGTGCGCTCGACAGGGCGGAGAGCAAGGTCGACTTGCCGGCATTGGGGAAACCGACGAGGCCGACATCGGCCAGGAGTTTCAGTTCGAGGATGATGGTCATCTCCTCCATCGGTTCACCGGGCTGTGCAAAGCGCGGGGCCTGGTTGGTAGCCGAGCGGAACTGGAAGTTGCCCAGTCCGCCGCGTCCGCCCTTGAGCAGGAGTACTTCCTGTCCGTCGTAGGTGACGTCGCACACATACTTGCCCGTTTCGGCGTTGTAGACCACCGTTCCGCACGGTACGTCGATATAGACATCTTGTCCGTCCTTGCCGTGACACTTGTCGCGACCGCCGTTGCCGCCGTGCTCGGCGAACACATGACGCTGGAACTTCAGGTGGAGGAGCGTCCAGTAGTTGTGGTTGCCGCGCAGGTAGATGCTTCCGCCGTGCCCGCCGTCACCGCCGTCAGGACCGCCATTGGGGTTGTACTTCACGTGGCGCAAGTGCATGGAGCCACGTCCGCCCTTTCCCGAGCGGCAATATATCTTCACGTAGTCTACAAAGTTGGATTCTGCCATTTTTCTTCTATGAGTGATTATGATGCGCTTTTCCCTGGCGCAGGGTGACCGAAAACATGCGGACACGCCGAAAAAGCCCAAGAAAAGGGAATATGGGCAAAGTTACAAAAAAAATCGCACAGTAACAGTGAAATACCCCATACGGGTATACAAAAAAGTAGGAGTGGCCTCTCCTCAAACGGGTGGAGACCGCTCCTACTCTATTGTTTTTTCCGGCGACAAGCGCCAAACAGAAGGTTTATTCCTATTAGATTGCGTCGATGACGGCACAGATGTCACCGAAGATACGGTCGAGTTGTCCGAGACCGTCGATGTGGTGGTGAGTGCCTTCAGACTTGTACCACTCGATGAGGGGTGCAGTCTGGTTGTGGTATACGTCAAGGCGCTTCTTGATGGTCTCGGCGTTGTCGTCGGAGCGTCCGCTTTCCTGGCCGCGCTTCACAAGGCGTGTCATCAGTTCGTCCTCGGGCACGTCAAGTTCTATCATGGCGGCCACGTTGTGTCCGCGCTCGGCGAGCATCTGCTTCAAGGCCTCGGCTTGCGGGATGGTACGGGGAAAACCGTCGAAGATGACGCCCTTGTGCTCCTTGCCGAAACTGTCGTATACACTGGCGAGGATGCTGACCATCAGTTCGTCGGGGATGAGTTGTCCGTTGTCGATGTAGCCCTTGGCAGTCTTGCCCAGTTCTGTACCGTTCTTGATTTCGTTGCGGAGAACGTCGCCTGTGGAGATGTGGTTGAAACCGTACTTCTCGATCATCAGGTCGCTCTGGGTGCCCTTGCCTGAACCAGGGGCACCGAAAATTACTATATTCTTCATCTTTTTACTTTAAAGGCGCGAAGAGAAAATACCGCGCTTATCATATTTTGTTTGACTGTTCTATGCTTTATGCTTCGTCTTCTTCGACCAGCGTGTAGATGTCGCGCAGGTTGCGGCCCTGCTGGTCGTAGTCGAGTCCGTAGCCGAGAATGAAGTCGTTGGGTATCTCCATAGCGGCGTACTCGATATTGAGCGACACTTTCAGTTTCTCGGGTTTGAGCAGCAGCGTGCAGATATGCACCGAGGCGGGATTGCGGGTGCCCAGTGTCTCTATCATGCGCTTCATCGTAAGGCCAGACTCTACGATATCCTCCACGATGATGACCGTGCGGCCGGTGATGTCTTCGTTGATGCCCAGCACCTCGGTGATTTTTCCGGTAGAAGTGGTACCCTGGTAGGAAGCCAGTTTTACGAAAGAGATCTCGCAGGGTATGGTGATCATGCGCATCAGGTCGGCAGCGAAGATAAACGACCCGTTGAGTACAGCCAACAGAAGAGGGTTCTTGTCGGCCATGTCGTGATTGATGCGGTCGGCCACAGCCTGTACGCGCTTGAGAATTTCGGCCTCGGGTATGGAGGTCCTGAATGTCTTGTCTTTGATTTTTACTGTACTCATAGACTCTTGTCATGTGGCGGACAGGCCACACTTGTTTTTCATTTGTCCTTGAGGTTTCCTCCAGGGAAAAGGAAGCCTAACCTCAATAATTTTCGCAAAATTACAACAATTATTTCAGATATGGATAGTTCGGCGTTGATAATTGGACTTTTGACCATCGCCGACGGCCGTCAGGTAAGCATTTGCCGGGACTTCAGTTCGATATACCTGTTGATGACATCAGCCGAGAGTGCCTGCGGGGTGGTCAGCAGACTGAGTATACCCTGCTGGCGCAGAAGCGAGACGATGAGCCGCTGTTCGGCCACGGCTTTCTCGGCCACGGCATGCTGGTAGTAGTCCTCGGTGGTATGCTTGGGGGAGGCGATGAAGTCACGCAGTTCGTTGTCCTCGAAGAAGACGACCAACAGACGGTGACGCAGGTTGAGTTGGCGCAGGTAAGGCAGTTGCCGCTCCATGCTGGAGCGTCCGCTGAAGTTGGTGAACAGGACGAGCAGACTGCGCTTGGGCAAATGGCGATTGAGCCCGTCGACAAGTGCCGACCAGTCGGTCTCGCCGAATGTTGTACGTTGGCGGTAGAGGGCCTCGAGCAAGGTCTGCATGTGGCCGGACCGCCGCGAGGGCGGAACAAAGGTATCCATACGGTCACAGACGGTGGCCAGTCCGGCTTTGTCCTCCTTGTGCATCACCATGTACGACAAGGCCAGCGAGGCATTGACGGCATAGTCGAGCAGCGACATGTCGAGGAAGGTCTGCTGCATGATGCGCCCCTTGTCGATGACAGAGACCACCTGTTGCGAGCGTTCGTCGTGGAAGACGTTGACCATCAACTGTCCGCGCCGCGCCGTCGCCTTCCAGTTGATGCGCCTGTATTCGTCGTCACGGGTATAGTCTCTGATCTGTTCAAACTCGGAATTGTTGCCCACACGCCGTATGCGCTTGATGCCGGTATCGCTGAGCCGTTGGCTGATAGCCAGCAGTTCGTTGCCGCGCAGCATCAGATAGGACGGGTAGACCTTCACCTCCTGCTCCTTGCCACAGGTGTAGCGCCGCTCTACAAGCCGCAGAGGAGAAGTGGCGAACACGCGGATGCGCCCGAACCTATAGGCACCGCGCTCCGTCGGCCGTAGCCGATAGGTCACATCCTTGCCACGACGCGCACCGAGATGTACACGGAAGAGTACGTCGCGGCGTTGGAAGACAAACGGTATCTCGTCGACGATATCCATCCTCGCGGCAAACGGATATTGACTGTCTACACGCAGTGTCACCTCATTGTCGTCGCCATTGGAAAAGCGGTCGGCACAATGGCGGCTGGCCGTGACACCACGCCGCATCCAAAGCAGCACGACATCGACCAGCACCACCAGGACGAGCAGCCACAACGCCCCCTTGCCGACAGCGTAAAGCGGCGGCCACGCATACCCTGCGGCCATCAGACAGACAACAGCGGCGAGGGCGAGATAGAATCTTGCGGTCAGATACATGATCGTATTATTTCGGCACTTCCACCTTCTCGACCAGACGCACGGCGACCTTGGCAGGCGTGAGACCTTCCATCTCGGCCTCAGCCGTGAGCGCAAGACGATGGCGGAGCACAGAGGGGGTCACCTGCTTGATATCGTCGGGAGTCACAAAGTCGCGGCCCTGCAGCAGCGCATAGGCCTTGGCGCAACGCAGAATGGCGACGGAGGCTCGGGGCGAGGCACCGAGGTAGACGGCCTTGCTATGACGGGTCTGCTGCACAATCTGCACGATGTAGGCGAGCAACGAGGCGTCTACGTGTACCTTGTCGAGCAGACCGCGCATACGGAGCAGCTCGGCCGGGGTGAGGATGGGCTGTATACCCTCAAGACGGAAAAACGAGGTATCGGCATCGTGACGGCGGAGTATCTGCAGTTCTTCTTCCTCCGACGGATAGTCGAGCACGATCTTCATCAGGAAACGGTCGAGTTGCGCCTCGGGCAGTCTGTAAGTGCCTTCCTGCTCTACGGGATTTTGCGTGGCGATGATGGTATACACGTCTTCCATGGGATAGGTCGTACCGTCGATGGTGGCCTGCCGTTCCTCCATCACCTCAAAGAGGGCCGACTGGGTCTTGGCCGGGGCACGGTTGATCTCATCGGCCAATATGACATTGGCAAACACCGGACCGCGGTGGAAGTCGAACGTGGATGTACGCACGTCGTAGACCGATGTACCCAGCACGTCGCTCGGCATGAGGTCGGGGGTGAACTGTATACGCGAGAAGCGGACATCGATGAGCCGCGCCACCAGTTTGGCCATCAAGGTCTTGGCCGTTCCTGGCACACCTTCGAGCAACACATGACCATCGGCAAGAATACAGGTGAGCAGCAGGTCGACTGCCGTCTGTTGACCCACGATGACCGTGGCTATCTGTCGGCGCACGGCTTCCATCTTTTCGGAAAAGACCGTGAGGTCTGTTCTTTCTTCGTTTTCCATATCTTGTAGTGTTTTTGTTTCGATTTTTATTTGGTACGCAGACTATTATCAGATGCTCCGCAGACTCATCAGATGTCGGCCGCCTGTGCCAGCCGGTCTATCATGTCGACCAGTCTTTTCATCTCCTTCTCGGTGACATCGCCCGACCCGGCAGCAATGAGCCGTAGGCGGCGCAGCAACCGTTGCACCTCATCGGAGGTCACACCCGTGCGCTGGGCGATGGCCTCACTGACCGCAGCGGTAGCCGCCCCATCGGTAATATCGACACCGAGCAGTTTGCGCATCTGCTCGGCGAAACTGTAATACCGCTTCGTCACCAAGTCTGACGCATCGTGCCGCCGACAGTAGAGTAAACCGACCAGGCGTACAAAGTCGAGCGAATAGTTGCGCGGGACACGCCGCACGGGGATGGCCCGCTGACGCCGACGCATAGCCAGCACCATACAGAGCACCAGTCCGGCAAGCAATGTGTAGAGAGCCGAGCGCAACGGCGGTTGCGACAATATATATCTGAACGGCGACTGCCGTGCCTCTTGTTTGTCGGCACTGTAGTCATAGAGGTCATCGATGCGCACCGTGCGCCGGTCGGCCAACAATGTCATCAGCCGATGGACATAGGGCGAAGTTGACCCTTCGAGTACACCGTAATTGGTAAGCAACCGCGGGGTGGAGCAGAAGATGATCTGTCCGCGCCCGTACCGACGGCGCACGACGAGCGGCACAGCGGTCTTGCAATAGCACCAATCATCCTGCCCGAACCAGATGGAGTCGCCGATATCGGCCACTCCGCCGCAGGGTTCCTCGTCATAGAGCGGTTTTCCGGGAACGGAACTGTACTCGCAGTCTACACCGCAGACCAGCACATCACGCTTCGGCACTGTCTCGTCGATGTCCATCCCCGTACCGACCAGCATACCGTACACCCGGTAGTCGGCAGGAGGGTAGATGCCGTCGCGTCCTTTCCACAATATGGGGATAAAGGGAGATCCGAAGACACAACCGTCGGGAACACTGTCTGCCAGACGGCGCTTCTGCATGTCTACCGTGAACCAGTCGTACTGATAGATGTAGACCCCGAAGGTATCGCCCCACACATCGCTCACAGTATCGCCGGCCGTAGCGCTGTTGTAAGCCAGCATGACGGTGGCGCCACGCTGCAGCAGACGCTTGACCGAGGCGACAGACAAGGTGTCCATATCGAGATGGTCGGCAACGACGAGCACGTTCACCGGGTCTTCCTCTTCACTGAGTTGGTAGAGCGTTTTGCGGGTCACCTCATAACCATGGGGCATGACCGTACGCATGACACTGTCAAAGACGAAGCAACCGTACGGATGGCGGTCGGCTGCTGCATAGGTCTCCTTCCAGGAGAAACGTTGGGGTATGCGCAGTTGCAAGGCAAAGCAGACTACCAGCAGCGCAAGCACGGCGGAGATGTAGAGCATTTTTCCTTTCATGCCTCACCTCCTTTCGACTTTTCGGCCGCATCCAAGGCGGCGAATATTGCTTTCTGACGGTCGCGCACGGACAGGAAAAGGGCCTCATCAGCCTTGTATCCGCCGTAGCGTATGCGGAGAAACTGTTGCGAAAGCCACCGGAAATCGTCCGACGGCCATTCGCGTGCATACTGCGACGGTGTCTTCGAAGGCATCCACACCACACATCCGCCGTCGCTGAGCCGGCGGAGGGTCTGCAGATAGACCAGACGGGTGGCGGCGTAATAGTTGGCCCGCTGCAGGGCGGCGGCAATGTCCGCCTCGAAGTCTACGCCGTAGATATTGTCTTCCTCCACCTCATAGTCTACCGGGCGGCGCCCGCTACGGAGAAACATTTGCGGATGGCGATAGACAAAAATTGCAACAATGGCCGCCACCGCTGCCAGACCCACACAAACCCACAGGATATTGGCCGTCTGACTGTAGAGGCTGATATGCAGAGCCTTCATCATCCAGTGGTCGAGCGCCGTCAGCAGCCAGTCTATGACAGAGGTGTCCGACCGCACGAACTCTCTCGCGTAGTCGAAGTCGGAGTCTGCCTTCCATGCGGCAAGGCGGGCCGTGTCGACGACAAGGGTATCGGTAGGAACGGTCATGCTACAAATTCTCAAACTCGTCTATCTCGCGCAAGGCAACATCGTCAACGTCTGACGGTTGCTCCTCAAACTCATCGATGGCATTCTCTACGGAAGTGCCCTCCATCTTCTCCGAAGCATGGCCGTATTGCACCGCCAAGGCTACCATCACCAATGAAGAGAGGAGATAGTTGACATACACCATCCCCACGCCAAAGATGAAACCCAAAACCGACAACAGCGGAGCCCATGACAACAGCGATGCGCTGGCAGTCTCGTCGATAAACGCTACACGGAGTGCATAGCAGATGGTCCACGGCAGACTGAGCATATTGCACATGACAGATACCACCAGCGTGATGACCACCAGAAAAGCGAACATGCTCCACCATGTACCGAAGCCCAACCGCCACGCTTTGCGAAACGCCTCACTTACCGAGGTGTCTGTGAAGGCCACAATGGGGAAGGCCAGCATCAACGGCATCAGCACGACAAGCAGACCGACGGAGACAGGAAACAATATCAGAAGCAATCCGACAGAATCGACGGCAGCAGCCACGGCCACAATTCCTACAAAGAGCGCAACCGCCACAATGGATATGCCCACAAAGACGGCCACCACTTTGGCTTCGCGCCGCAGACAGTATTTTAGGTCGGTCTTGCACTGCGCCCAGTCCAGCCCCGCAAGCCGATTGTCACGCCGCAGATAGATACGCATCAAGGCATAGACGACGGCGGATAGCAGCATGCCGCCTGCCAGATAGAAGATGACGGTACCCAAATAACTGGCCCCCATGCGCACAAGCGCACTGTCAGACACGTCACTGTCTTCCATACCGCTGAGTGCCGACACCAGTCCTTCCAGACACAATCCCTGCACGATGCAGACGGGCAGAAGCACAAGGGTGATATACTTGAGCAACGGTCGCCAGTTCTCGGAAACAAAGGCGAGCGTGTCGTCAAACTTCCGGCTGAACGTGCGTTCCACATAGAGGCGGAAGCGTGGGCGGGAGAAAGATGTCTTGTTCATGATTGTAGTTTTTTTATTATCGGTTTTTTCTGTTTCTATTTTGAACTTGCGTTTTCTATACTGGCATCAGACTTGGTGGCCTTTTGGTACAGCACATACGGCCACACGACATAATAAAACAGCACAAACGCCGCCGAGACAATGATCACCGACAGGCGCAGGCCATCGCCGATGTCTACATGACGGGTGAGAAAACTTTCGATGAAACCGGCCACGACAAACACGGGCACGGTACCGACGGCTATCTTCACACCGCACCGGGCACTTCGTCTGAGCGCCACCCCACGCGGATAGGTACCGGGGAAAAGCAGGCCGCAGCCCAAGGTCAGTCCGGCGGCACCCGCCACGACAATGGCCGAGAGTTCGAGCGTGCCGTGCAGCATGACGGCAAGAAAAGCATCCGCCAGCAGGTCGTGCTGGGCAAAGAAGGTCATGAAGCATCCCATCATCACCCCATTGCCGAAGATTTGCCAACCCGCACCGAAGGGGGTGAGTATGCCGAAAGCAAAGACGCGGAAGGCCACCATCACATTGTTGAGCGTGATACCGAGAAACATCGGTGTCTCACTCTGCGAGGAGTAGACATCCATCGGTCGGCCGGCAGCGATATTGCTAAGGCTCATGTCTACATATCCGTTACCGAGAATGATACGGCAAAACTCACTGTCGGCGGCCTGCGACACCACACCCACCAGCACGCTGAGCAGAAACACGGCCAGCGACAGGGCCAGCATACGGCGGCTGGCATACATCACCATCGGCACCTCATGTGTCCAAAAGGTGATGACGCGCGACCAACGTTCCCGCCTATTGCGGTAGATGGCACGGTGAAGCACCGAGGCGATGCCATTGAGATAGGGTGTCACGCGCGACGACGGATAGTGCGTGTAGGCGAAAGCCAAGTCGGCGGTGACCTCCTTGTAGGCATCGGCAATGTCGTCGGGAGAGTAGGCGGCGAGGTCGCCGACCATCGTCTCCAGACGTTCCCATTTCTCGATGTTGTATCTGATGAACTGTATCTCTTTCACGGCAAAAATCCAAAAAGTATGTGGATAATGCGCAAAAGTAAAAATAAAAAGTTAAATTTGCAACACTGATAACAACAAAACAAAGACCTTTCACCCGCAGCGTCACCCCATCTCCATCATGAACAGTGCAGATATTGTCACAGGCCAGTTTGTCCGCATCAGGCAGACTCCGGCCAGCGTCGGTGATCGCATCGTGGAACGCCTCATCGACATGGCGGCCATCATCTCCTACGCCATAGGTTTGTCCTACCTCCTCAGCACGCTTCCCATCAAAGGAGATGCGTGGGAGGTTGTCGGCATCCTCCTCCTCTCCATCCCGACCATAGGCTACTCGCTCATCTGCGAGACGCTCTTTCAGGGGCGCACGTTCGGCAAGTACGTCAGAAAGACGCGCGTGGTCATGGCCGACGGATCGGCACCCACCGTCGGCGCACTGGCCATACGGTGGATGCTCGAAGTGGTAGACCTATGGGTGTTCTGCATCGGCTTCATCTTCATACTCTGCTCGCGCCACCGCCAGCGACTGGGCGACATGGCAGCCGGAACGTTGGTGGTCAAGGACTCGCTCGACGCCCTGCCCCACCTCTCGCTCGACAGTTACGACTATATCCGCCGCGACTACCACCCCACCTACCCCGAGGCTGAACGCCTGACGGTGGGACAGGCCGAGACCATCCGCAAGACGCTCGAACGCGCCGAAGATACACAAACCGCGCGTCTGGCCGAGAAAGTACGGCACGTGATGGGATACGACACCGAAGCAGTAAAGCAGAGCGACCATGCCTTTCTGCTCACCGTGCTCCACGACTACCGCTACTACTCCTTGCAACTGGTATAGGCGGCCCCCAAAAAAAACATCATTATATCACACATCGCCCCTACTCCATCCATCAACAAAAAAAACAACAAGAAGCAATAAATGAAACAAAAGAAAACAGCCTTGAGCAGCCGGCAGTATCTCGTGCCTTTTGCACTCATCACCTCCCTCTTCTTCATGTGGGGATTTGCACGGGCCATACTCGACGTGCTCAACAAGCATTTCCAGAACGAGCTCAACATCACCATCACACAGTCGGCCCTCATACAGGTGACCACCTATTTGGGCTATTTCCTCATGGCCATCCCGGCCGGACTGTTCATCAACCGCCTCGGCTACCGTCGCGGCGTGGTCATGGGCCTGATGCTCTTCGGCATCGGTTCGCTGCTCTTCATACCCTGCGCCGCGGCCGGCACGTTCTACGCCTTCCTCGGCGCACTCTTTGTCATCGGCTGCGGCCTGGTGTTCCTCGAGACGGCAGCCAATCCCTACGTCACCGAACTGGGCCCGAAGGAGACGGCCACCAGCCGCATCAACTTCTCGCAATCGTTCAACGGAGCCGGATGTATGTTTGCCACACTCGGCGTGGGGGCTTTCCTCTTCCGCGACAGCGGCGACGGAGGCAACGTGGCCGTACCCTACGCCATCATGGGCGCCTTGGTACTGCTCATCGCCCTTGTGTTCTCCCGCGTCAGCCTGCCGGAGATTGTACACGACGACGATGCCGCCACCACCGAGGGCAGCAAGAATCTCTCCCGGCTGTGGCACAACAAGTGGTTTGTCTTCGGACTCCTCGCCCTGCTGAGTTACGAGGTGGCCGAGATTTCCATCAACAGTTATTTTGTCAACTTTGTCACCGGACAGGGATGGATGGGCGACCGCATGGCTTCGATGCTCATCACCGGCGCCCTGGCCACATTCATGGCCGGCCGCTTCCTCGGCAGTTGGGTGATGCGCCATATCGCCGCCGAACGGTTGATGCTTGCCTGCGCCGCCGGATCGGTAGTGTGCATCGCACTGGTATTGCTTGATTGGGGCCATGTGTCGATGGTAGCCTTGCTCTGCAACTATCTCTTCGAGGCCATCATGTTCCCCACCATCTTCGCCATGGCCCTGCGCGGACTGGGCGGTCTGACCAAGAGCGCGTCATCCATCTTGATGATGACCCCGGTAGGCGGCTGCGGATTTCTTCTCATGGGCTACATCGCCGACACGACAGGCAACCTCACCGTACCCTTCCTCATCCCGCTCGTCGGCTTCGCCATCGTACTGGCCTACACCGTCTGCTATGTACGCCGCGACAAGAACAAGGCGTGACACTCTCCAATAGAAGATACACAGAAAAGCCCCGCAACGGTATGTTGACCGTTGCGGGGCTTTTCTGTGTATTACTTAGGACACTATTACTTGCTCATGTCGAAACCGACACGCACACCGTCATAGTTCTTGCTGATGTCGCCGATAGTGCTGAGGGTGGAGTTGCCGCTCATAGAAGCCAATGTCTGCAGGAGCGTGAGCACCTTCTTCGACTCGAAGAGTACGGCGATGCCGTCGGAGTTTTTCTTGGCATATCCCGAAATGCTCATCAGGAGCATCTTCATCTCGAGTTTCTTGGTCGACGAATCAAAAGTATAGGTACCGCTGATCGACTTGCCGGCCACCTTGCCCGAGAATGTGTTGTCGGAGGAGAAGGTGAGATAGGTGTTCGATGCGCTCAGGCCCAGTTTGCTGTACTGCGAGGAGAGTTTCTCCTTGATCTGGGAGGCAGCCACCTCGCCGCCGGCCTTGGCCAAGGCATTGTCGCTGGTGAAGGCGCAGCCCGGACCTTTGTACTTCCATGTACCGACAAGTTGCTCCTGCGTGAGGTTGTCAAGGCCGAGCACGCTGCCCAACACATTGCCGATCGTACTGCCCGTGGAAGAGCCGCCGAGAATACTGCCCAGTACACTACCCGCAGATGTAGAACCTGACGTACCCTGTCCGAGAGTACCACAGCCGGAAAGCATCACTGTGCCGGCTACAAGCACACTGCCTAAAATTGTCTTTTTCATCTTCATAATATATATTTCTTTGATTTGGAAATTATCCTTACTTCATCACAATAAAACACGGATGATTATATGCAAAGGTACAAATAAATAAAGGTACAAATAAATTTTGTGCCCGAAAAACACAAGACCTCACGGCACTAAAAATGATTTCGGGCACAAAAAAAGGGGCTCCGCTGAGTCCCAACCTTTGTTAACCTTAAATCTAATACCATGAAAAACATTGCAAAGATATGAACATCTTGTGAAGAATGCAAGATATTGGTATGAAGAAAATGATAAAAGCATGGTTTTCTTGACATAAATCAATTTACAACACAGCAAACAACTACCATTTCCCCTTCAAGAGCGCCATCAGTGACACCCGAGCATCAGAAAGACGAACCATACATCGTGCGTATTCCGATAAAAGTTTATACCTTTGCGTACTTTTGAGAAATACTTTTCCTCCACCCTTATATTATTGTATGATATGACGAAGTCATTGGCTTTTTCCATCTTCCGCACCAACTATCTGTGTTCCACCTTCCGGAACGAACATTTATCCCACCTGGAGAGTGCCTATCTCGCGCTCATCGGTGGTTGCCGCTGGATACAACTGTCCATGAACGACGCTACCGACGAAGAGATAGCACACACAGTCCGACAACTGAAGGTGGCTTGCGAGGGTACTGATGCCGTATTGACGCTCGAAGGTCATGTGGAATTGGCCCAAAGACTGCAGGTCGATGGCGTATACCTCACCAAGAAAGGGCGGCAAAACAAATACAGGACAAGAGATTCGGGGCACACATCAAAAAATTCATCGAGGAGACCGATGAACAAGAACAGTAAGTGACAATAAAAATCATGAACAACGGAAACAACCTACTCTATCACCTCGTAGCCTTTATCACAGTAGCCATCTGGGGCACCACCTTCGTAGCGACCAAGGTGCTCATGCTCAACGGACTCTCGCCCGCCAGCATCTTCACGCTCCGGTTTACCATAGCCTACGTGCTGATGCTCGGCTTCTACCACAAGCGCATACTGTCTGACTCATGGAAAGACGAGGTCAAGATGGCCCTGCTGGGCGTCACGGGCGGATCGCTCTACTTTCTGAGCGAGAACGAGTCGATGAACTTCACCACCACGACCAACACCTCGCTCATCGTCTGCTCCTGCCCGCTCTTTGCCACCCTGCTGGTCAGACTCGTCTACCGCGACTCGTCGCGCATCAGTCCGCTGCAGTTGACAGGATCGTTATTGGCCTTCGCCGGTATGGTCATCGTGGTACTCAACGGCAAGTTCGTACTCCACCTCTCACCCATAGGCGACACGCTGGCCTTCACGGCCTGTCTTTGCTGGGCCGTCTACTCGTTACTGATGAAAGCGGTGAGCGGACGGTACAGTGCCGCCTTCATCACCCGAAAGGTGTTCTTCTACGGAGTGCTGACCATCCTGCCCTATTATCTTTTCGTCCCCGGCCTGCCGTCGCCCGACATTTTGGCCCGTCCCCAAGTGGCAGGCAACCTGCTGTTCCTCGGTTGCCTCGCCTCCATGATCTGTTATCTCACATGGAACTGGTGCATCGCCAAACTCGGAGCGGTGAAAGCCACCAACTGGGTCTACTTCAACCCCATCACCACCATGATCTTCGCCTCATGGGTACTCGGCGAAAAGATTACCCCATACTTCCTCGCCGGCGCCGCCTGCATATTGTTGGGCATGTACATGGCCAACAAGACGACCAGGGAATAGTCCTAAATCTTGGTAGGCTTTGAGCACAGAGCCCTTTCAGGTAGGGTGTTCAAAATCGGATAAAAAACGTGTGGATTTTTATGTTGATATAAATCTGCAATTATTTGATTCTCAAAGGGAACTCAGCAATCAAAGCCCTGAAAGGGCGACACAATCCTAGCCCAGGGTGAGGACGGAGCGAAGCGACGGACGTCGCTCGGCTTTGCCGCTTGCTTGCAAGAACCCTGGGTTTTCATGTACGCACGGAACGGCTGGCCTGTAAGGTCAGCACAACAATATGCGGGCTGTGCTGACCTTACAGGCCAGCCTTGAAAACCGACCACTTACCGATAGAGCGAAACCTTTGAGGTCGACAAAAAGCGCCGGTCGGCCTGAGAGACCTCACGGGATGCGGTCGGTGCCGTGCGCACGGCGGTGCGCACGGTGTCGGCTTCCGAAGCGAGACGTCCGTCGGAGAGTGCAGTCGGACTGATGCCCATCTCCTTGTAGACAAGATTGCCCGGCCCTACCTCACGGTGGCATTTTCTTTTCATCTCCGCTGCAATGTCATAGGGAGCGGGCATCTTTGATGCCGCCACCCACTCTTTGTCGTAGAACATGCTGAGACCCCGGTTGACCCAATAGCCACGATACACGATGATGTCGTTGAACGCATCAGACGGTATCTTCACCGTGAGCGGCGGGAGGATAGCCGTAGCCGTAGGCTCGGCAAGCACACGCTCACGCTTCGTCATCTCGCGGTCGAAAGCCACAATCGTCCCCTTGTAAATCAGTCTTGCCGCCTTGCTGCTTGCCGATATCTTCAGTATCGCCGACGACACGAGCAATACGGCGAACAGCGGCAAGGCAAACCGACGGTAGCCCGACACCCGGTCGCGCACGATAGTGCAGATGGCCAGCGCATGACCGCTGAGCGCTCCGCCATCGGCACGGCGGTGCTGCAACGCTCCGGCAAAGTAGTAGATATTGAAGGCGATGAGCCAGCACATATTATAGGTGTAGAGGTTCTGCATACGTCCCGGACCTTTGATGCCGAGGGCATAGCATATAGGGAAAAGGAACACGAAATACAGGCACATCGACGCCACAAACACCAGCCACGGATGGGCAAAGGTGTAACGGCTGCGCCGCGCCATTCTGGCAAGGGTCGGCGTGATGGCAACAAAGAGCAGCAGCAGAATGGGATTGAGACTCCTGGCAATAAACTCCACCCCCTTGCCGATGGACAAGCATGCCGCCATCAAGGGATTGACCGAGTGGGGCTCGGCGATACGGCGGTACTCATTGCCGGGAGCCAGCACACTGGCCAGAAACGCCAGACAGTAGACCGCGAAAACCACATAATAGAGTCGCGGCACACGCTTGCCCCGCAACCACATCACGCCAACCGTGAAGACCATGATGGCCGGAGCGGCAAGACCGGTGGAGAAATTGCCGCCTGCGAGAAAGACGGTCAGCGGCAAAGCGACCACAGCCGTCACCTTGTGCCAAAGTCCGCGACTGGTGGCGTGGACGACAAGGAGAGCGGCAAGCACCAGCATGACCGAATAGTAGAACGTGTAGTATACCGCTCCATTGAACCAATAGTACGCGTCATATATAGATGCGACAAACTGTATGCTGAGCATCGTCACAATGGTGGTCACCAGCACCGCCTCTGAAGTGCGGGCTTTCAAGATGCGACGCATGACGGTCAGGCCGAAAATATAGGTAGCCGCAATATAAGAACCGATAAGGATGAAAGGCGTAAGCCAGTAGTAGCCGAACGCCCCGGGTTGCAAAGCCATGATGAAACAGGCCGTATACGTACCCTGCCATTTGTGGTACATGGTCACGGCCACATCCCACGCAGCCTGCATGACAGCCGCAAACGAATGGGTGTGAAGCCAAGCCTGGTGTACGGGTGCCGCAAACACATAATCATCGGCCATGGGATGCAGATAGCCGCTCACTGCGAGCAGCGGAATCAGAGAAAGGACGAGTGCCGCCACTGCGAACACCGCCATCCGTCTTGTCAGTTTGTTGTCCATTATCCTAAAAATTCATAATCTTAAATTACCCTTTTCTATAAGGAGGGCGTACGCATCAATAGGGTCGTACATTTAGAGAATGCAAAGTTAAGAAGAAAATTGCTTGAGCAAGCCATTATTTTTTTATTTATTAACAATCACCGCTCCTACGCCCCATCTTAGTGACGGTGAAAAAATAAATTGATACGATTTGCGGCTTATATTTTTGAGATGTTTTTGTCTCTTGAAGAGGGAGCATAGCGGGCTATGTGACCGATGAAAGAGGCGAAAACAGCCAAAAAGATGAGTCGGACAACCGTTCGAATATGTATTTCGTAGTTCTCAAATCGTACCAAGTTGTTTTTTACCGTCACTTATCCGTAAAACAATACATGCAAAACCATATCGGGGCAGTATTCGGCCTTGAATACCGGAGTATTCGGGCCAAACTACTGGAGTATTCGGGCCGAATACTCCAGTATGCAAGCCCGAATACTGACACGAGGCGGATAAGGATGTCCCTCGGAAGGACTGCGCCCTACCCTCCGAAGGGCACAACAAGGCGCACGGAGAAGTTGCGGCCCATGTTGTAGACACCGCGACGCTGCGTCACGCTGTTGACATCGGTATACTTCAACCGGCTGAGATGATTTTGGTAGGCACGGTCGGCGATATTCTCCAGTGCAAGGTAGAGAGAGAAGGCGCGGCGGCCCTTCACCTTCACATCGGCCCCGGCGTAGAGATGCATGAGGGTGTAGGAAGGGGTTGGTGTTTCTGTACCGTTGGCCGCAAGGTAGTGGTTCTGCCGCAGATTGCAGTCCACGGTGAACTGCAGGTAGAGATTGTCGACCCACCGCTTGCCGCAAAGAAACTCATACTTGACATCCGACAGCCAACGGGGAGCGGGCGTGAAGGGCAGATAGCGGGCATCGCGGTCGCTGTGCAACTGCACCGAGTTGACGTAAGAAAAACTGCTGCTCACGTGCAGATGGGGTATAGGATGCGCATCGACGCTTACCTCTCCGCCCATAATCCGGGCATCGCCGGAGGTGAAGCGATAGGCCGGCTCACCGTCGATGAGTATTTCCTGCCCGTCGGCACCGGCCATCTTCTGCGAGAATATGTAGTGGCCGATGCGGTTGGCAAACAGGGCCAAACGCGCCGTGAGCACCGACGACACATAGTCGGCCCCAAGGTCGGCCTGCCAACTGTTCTCGGGCTTGAGCGCAGGATTGCCCACCTCATATCTCGCCGTGCCCTCGTGCACTCCGTTGGAACCCAGTTCGCTGACGTTCGGCGCACGGAATCCGCGTGAGAGATTGGCTTTGACATTGAAGGCGGGACTGATATCGACGGTCAAGCCGAGACTTCCGGTCAAGCCGTCGAAACTGCGGCTGAACGCCGTAAACCGCGTTTCGCCCTCCTCCGTCAGTTCCTCGCTGCGCAGATGGCGGTGGTCGTAGCGCAGACCGCCGCTCAGACTGATGCGTCCGGCAGTGCGGCTCGCCGTGACAAAGAGACCATAGTCGAAGAGACGATAGGCCGGAATGAGGTATTCGGTGCCGCGGTTGGCCGACCGCTGGTACATGCCGCCGATACCGGCCGCCCACTTCCATCCGCCGTTCTCGGGCGAGAGATAGTGCAGGTCGTAGTTGACGGTGTGCAGTTGCATATCCAGTCCGCAGACTTCGGGCGTCTCCTCTTCCTCGAACTCCTGCCGCCGGTTCTGCTGATAGGCCACGAGTGCCTTGAATGAACCGTCGCCTACATAGAGCAGATTCTCCCACGCAGCCTTGTAGTGGTGTACTTGCTGGTAGGGCATCGGTTTGCCGTAACTCTTGATGTTGTACCCGTCGGGCACGGACAACTGTCCGGTAGTCTCGTCGCGCTCACCCTCTACGATGCCCGGGGTAAGGTGGAAGTAGTCGAACGAGAGACGGGAATGTCCCCGGGCGTGATGGTAGCCCACCTGTTGGGCGAAAGCCTGCTCGCGATAAGCCGAACCGTACACATAACCATCGTACTTGTTGCGGTAGGCATGCGCCAGTTTGCCGCTGTACCGGGTATTCCACGACCAGTGGCCGAGGTGACCGGCATTGTCGAGGGAGTAGTCTATCAGTCCGTTGTTGCTTTGGTAGCCGGTACTCAACTGGCCGGTGACCGTTCCCCGAACCGGTATGGGATCGCCATGAAACACGAGCACGCCTGCCATAGCGTCAGATCCGTACATCAGACTGGCCGGGCCTTTGAGTATCTCGGCCGAGTGTACGGTGTGGGCATCGATCTCCACACCGTGCTCGTCGCCCCACTGCTGGCCCTCCTGACGGATACCGTCCTTGACGATCACCACGCGATTGTAGCCCAAACCGCGTATCACGGGTTTGGAGATACTGCCACCTGTAGTGATCTGCGACACGCCGGGCTGGCGCGACACGGCATCGATAATGTTGGAGGTGGGCATCGATTCGAGTTGGCGGTGACTCACGACAGAGACTGGTGCCGGCGACTGCCGCAGTTTTTGGTTTCCGGTGAGTCCGGTGACAACCACCTCATTGAGTTTCACATTGGTCTCGGTCATTGGCTGATGCACCACACTGTCGGTGCTTTCAGCGGATACACGGGCTTGTGCCGACGCGACAGACAACGCCAGCAACAGCCCAAAACATTTCCTATAATATATTGTCATGATTGGGTTTCTTGTATGATAAGTGACGATAAAAAAACAACTTGGTACGATTTGAGAACTGTGCCATACATATTCAGAGGGTTGTCCGGCTCATCTTTTTGGCTGTTTTCGCCTCTTTCATCGGTCACATAGCCCGCTATGCTCCCTCTTCAAGAGACAAAAACATCTCAAAAATATAAGCCGCAAATCATACCAACTTATTTTTTCATCGTCACTAAATAATGATAAAGACGTGTTCTACCGTACAATGTAGAACCGGCTCATACAAGGAGGAGCCCGCAAGGAAACAACGCCCCGGACCGACAGACGGCCGACCCGACACGCCAATTGTGGCAATGCGGTTCCCGCAACGGCGAAGACCGCACCGACCAAGACGGTGGGCACAAGACAGGGCATCGCCTGCAACTGGCAAAGCACACAAGCGCCATGCGCAGGCAATTCGACAGAGAGATGACCCGCATGCTTGACATGGCGGGCACAGTCCTGACAACACACCACGCTGTCCTGCCCGACATCCTCGTGCCGGTGGACAGACACGGCCAACACCATCGCTGCATAAATGACCAGCAATAGCCAGGCCGTACGTATTCTTCTGTTGTAGGACTTGCGCATTTCGGATGCAAAGTTAAGACAAAAAGCAAGGAATACCATCCAAAATAGGGCAAACAAATGTAAAAAGTGTACCGAAAAGTTGGCCAATCGACAAATATACAGTAACTTTGCACCCGCTAATCATGGTATTGCGCCATGAAGCAACAAGTATCACCAAATAAAATAAAACAAAAAAGACAATGATTATTGTACCCGTAAAAGATGGCGAGAACATCGAAAGAGCACTCAAGAAGTTCAAAAGAAAATTTGAAAAGACCGGCGTTGTAAAGGAACTGCGCAGACGCCAGCAGTACAACAAGCCGTCTGTACTGAAGAGACTCAAGATGGAGCACGCTATCTACGTACAGCAGTTGCGCGCCAACGAGGACTAATCTCCCCGGAAAGCGACAAGACCAAACAAGAAAAACAACAGATTTTGTTTTAGGAGGTGTCTTTCCCCAGAAATACGCAACAATAGAAATACTCGCAATACACATTGCGCTGACCGACAGGCCAGAGCAAGCAGTGTGCGACACCCACGGGGTGACAAGGAACAGAAAAGCAGTAAAATGCTGATGTCCGTGTCACTCCGTGTTTTTTGTATCTGCCCGTTTGGGCAATCGGAACAAAAAACCTAACTTTGTGGAAAATAAAAATCCATACACATGAAAAAGAAAAAAGAAGCCGAGATCGCGGAGTTTATCATAAACATGATCTCTGACGCGGTAGAACAGAAACTCGGAAAAAACGCGACCGAAGAGGAAATCAAAAATTATATAAAAAATCTGACTCCCAAGGAAATAAATGAACTGGCAACAGATTCCGTCTCTAAACTATGCTTCGGCGACCAACCTATTGACGATACTGAAGACTTTCCGCTCCCCTTCATGGACGGAGACGATGAAGAATACGATGAGGATTACGATGAGGAAGACGGCAAGGACGACAACGCATACAAGCACGAAAGTAACAGATGCCTGGAATGTATGCCCGCCAAGGAAATCAAGAAATACACCCTCCGCATCAAACTGCGCGGCATCTCTCCCAGCATTTGGCGCAAGATTGTCGTTCCGTCCTCAATAAAACTCACCTGCCTTGCCGATATCATCATCGAAGCCATGGGATGGTGGAACGAACACCTGCATCAGTTCCGTGTCAAAGGCAACACCTACTACGCCACAAAATATCTGGAGAAGGATGAAATGGGATGGAGCGACACCCGTTGGGGAGGCGACTACAGCATAGCCCACCTGCTGCAGAAGGAGAAAGACCACGCCGTCTTTGAGTATGACTTTGGCGACAGTTGGGAACACGATGTCACCCTCAGCAAGATAGAAGACTTCGAAGAGGACGAGATACCCTATGTCAGACTCCTCGGCGGCAAACGCGCCTGCCCGCCCGAAGACTGCGGCGGCGTACCGGGCTACTACGATCTCTGCGAAGCGATGGAACATCCCTACTCGGCCCGCGCCAAGGAGATGAGAGAATGGTTGGGACATACCTTCAAGCCCGAAGAGTTCGATTTTGAGGAAACCGAGATGTTCATCGACGGATACAACTTCCTTGACTATGATGATGATGACGACGACAAGGAGGACACCGACGACTAAATCCCATGACTGCACACACCACCATACAACAACGCATTGAGGCGCTACGCCAACTGATGGAGCGTGAGCACCTCGCCGCATTCATCTTTCCCAGTACCGACCCGCACAACAGCGAATATGTGCCAAGCCGATGGGAAGGAAGAAAGTGGATATCAGGGTTTGACGGGTCGGCCGGCACCGTCGTCGTCACCCGTCATGCCGCCGCCCTGTGGACAGACTCGCGCTACTTCATCGCAGCCGAAGAGCAACTCCAGGGTACGGAATACGTACTCATGCGCGAGCGCATAGAGGGTACGCCAAGCATAGCAGAGTGGCTGTCCGCACAACTCCGCGACAGCGGCACGACAGAGATCGGCATCGACGGACTGTGCGCCACGACCGTCGAGGTAGAAAGCCTCATCCAGGACCTGCGGCAGTCGGGCATCACCGTCCGCACCAACCTCGATCCGCTGCAACACATCTGGACCGACCGTCCCGCCGTCCCTTCAGACCAGATACGCCTTCACGACCTGCAATACACAGGCCGCACCTGCCGCGACAAACTCAGCGACATACGCACCGCACTCCACCGCTGCAAGGCCGACGGCATGCTGGTATCCGCCCTCGACGACATCGCCTGGACACTCAATCTGCGCGGAAGCGACGTACACTGCAATCCCGTATTCGTAGCCTACCTGCTCATCGCCTCCGACCGGGCCACCCTCTTCACCAATGCCGAGAAACTCACACCCGAGGTCAAAGCCTATCTCACCGCTGAAGGGGTAGACACCGACGACTACTCCAACATCGCCGACGGACTACGCGCCTACTTCGAATACAACATCCTGCTCGACCCCTCGGAGACCAACTATACCCTCTACTCCATCGCCCGGCAGAAACACCGCATCATACGCGCCGCATCGCCCATTCCGACGATGAAGGCGGTGAAGAACGAGGCCGAAATCGAAGGTTTCCACCACGCCATGCTACGCGACGGCGTGGCCCTCGTGCGCTTCCTGCGCTGGTTGCGCCCGGCCGTAGAGCAAGGCGGGGAGACGGAAATGAGCATCGACAGAAAACTGACTGCACTGCGGGCCGAGCAACCGCTCTTCCGCGACATCTCCTTCGACACCATCGCCGGATATGAAGCACACGGGGCCATCGTACACTACGAGGCTACTCCAGCGACCGACATTCCCCTCCGACCGGAAGGACTGCTGCTGCTTGACAGTGGCGCACAGTATGAGGACGGTACGACCGACATCACCCGCACCATCGCCCTCGGTCCTGTCACCGAAGAGCAAAAACGGGTATACACGCTCGTACTCAAGGGCCATCTGCAACTGCAGAACCTCTGTTTCCCCGACGGCGCCTGCGGTTCGCAACTCGATGCCGTGGCACGCATGGCCATGTGGCACGAGGGCATGAACTTCCTCCACGGTACCGGACATGGCGTAGGGGCCTACCTCAACGTACACGAGGGCCCGCACCAGATACGCATGGAGTGGCGGCCCGCCCCACTCCACGCCGGCATGACCGTGACCGACGAGCCCGGCCTCTACCTCGCCGGACGTTTTGGCGTGCGCACAGAGAACACTTTGCTCATCCGTCCGTACAAGGAGACGGAGTTCGGACGCTTCCTCTGCTTCGAACCGCTCACCCTCTGCCCCATCGACAAGTCGCCCGTCATCGTCGAGATGCTCACGCCCGACGAGCGCAGATGGCTCAACGAGTATCACCAGAAGGTGTACGATGCCCTTTCGCCATTGCTCGATACTGACGAACAGGCATGGCTCCGCGAGGCATGCAGTCCACTGTAGACGACAACAAACACAGAGAAAGACCAGGAAATATCACACAGAAAAAACCGGAAAATCCTATGTAGCCCATCGGATTTTCCGGTTTTTCTATGTTTTCAAAACGACAAGAGCATAGGATATATTCCATTTTCGATTTATGCGAATATACACACAACCTATACCCGATACATTTATTCGCAAACAAATCGCACGATACGATGATTTTCAGAGCGGGTCTACATCATAGTATACCATCACCGCGGCATACCGTTTGTCCTGCAACAGAGCGGTCTGTATCTGGCGGAGTCCGGCACGCACTTGGCGGAGGTCGATACCCTGCTCAAGTTTGATGACCATCTTGCGGATGCACTGTTGCTTGACACGAGCTATGGCCGGCTTGTCAGGCCCGAGCACCCGGTCGCCGAGAAAATGGCGCAGGCTGGCGGCAAGGGTAGTGGCGGCGGCCTCTACGATGCGGTCGTCACGATGACGCAAGAAGACGTAGACAAGATGGAAGAAGGGCGGATAGTGGAAGAGACGGCGCTCCTCGATCAGATCACGGTAGAAGGAGGCATAATCGTCACGCACCACCTGACCGATGACCGGAAGGTCTGGACTCTTGGTCTGCAGGATGACAAGACCACGGCGGCCACGGCGGCCAGCACGTCCCGCCACCTGCGACATCATCATGAAGGCATGTTCGTAGGCACGGAAGTCGGGATAGTTGAGCATGGAGTCAGCCCCAAGTATGCCGACAACGCTGACACCGCCGAAGTCAAGTCCTTTGCTCACCATCTGCGTACCGATGAGTACATTGGTGCGCCCTTCGGAAAAATCGGTGATGAGCCGGTCGTAGGCATTGCGCGTGCGGGTAGTGTCCAGATCCATGCGTGCGATACGCGCGTCGGGAAACAGGCCGCGGATTTGGTCTTCTATCTTTTCCGTACCGTAACCGCGGCCACGCAGGTCGGTACTCTCGCAACAGGGACACTTCGCCGGAACGGCGTAGGTGTAACCGCAATAGTGACAGGTAAGCACGTTCATCGTCTTGTGCAGCGTGAGCGACACATCGCAGTTCTTGCAGCGCGGTACCCATCCGCACACGCGGCACTCTATCATCGGCGCAAAGCCACGGCGGTTCTGAAAGAGTATCACCTGCCGGCCTGCCTCCAGCGCCTCGCGCATGGCGGCAAGCAGTTGGGGCGAGAAAGGACCGGTCATCATCTTGCGGCGCTGCAGGTCTTTGGTGTCGACCACCTGTATCTCGGGCAGGGCCACATCACGGTAGCGCGTAGCCAGACGCACAAACCCGTACTTGCCCGTCTGGGCATTGTAGGCACTCTCCATCGACGGCGTAGCCGTACCGAGAAGGGTCTTGGCTCCATAGAGACTCGCCAGGACGATGGCAGCCGAGCGGGCATGGTAGCGCGGCGCGGGATCCTGTTGCTTGTAGGAGGTCTCGTGTTCCTCGTCGACGATGACCAGCCCGAGCCGCTGGAAGGGAAGGAACACGGCCGACCGTGCCCCGAGTATCACATCGTAGGGTTCGTCAGACAGTTGCTTGCGCCAAATCTCCACCCGCTCGGCATCGCTGAACTTGGAATGGTAGATACCCAGACGTGGTCCGAACACATGATGCAAGCGCTGCATGATCTGTACCGTGAGCGCTATTTCGGGCAGGAGATAGAGCACCTGCTTGCCCTCGGCGATGGCCTGCCGGATAAGATGGATGTAGATTTCGGTCTTGCCGCTCGATGTGACCCCGTGCAGCAGAACGACATTTTTCTGTGCGAACGACGCACGGACAGCATCACAGGCGGTCTGTTGGGCCATACTCAGCGGTTTGATGTTTTCCAGATGGGCGGTGCCCTCCACATTGATGCGCCCCACCTCACGCTCATAGACACGCAAAAAGCCGCGGTCGACAATCTGGCGGAGTATGGCAGTGGTGGCATGGGTCTCGTTGAGCAGTTCCTCGCACGTCACCTCGGCAATGGAAGATGAGGGCGTATCGCCGTCCAATGTATCCCAGTGGGAAAGTGAAAGGTAGGCCATGAACACCTCACGCTGGCGCACGGCACGTCCGAAAAGGCCGCAGGCGACATGCAGTGCCCGCTCGCTGCGCAGGTTCGCGGCAAGGGCCACACAGCGCTCCGTCTTCGGCCGGTAGCCGTCTTCGGCCTTGAGTCCCGAGGGCATGGCGGCCTTGAACACGTCGCCGAGGGGAGCCATATAGTATTCCGCTATCCACTGCCAAAGCCGGAACTGACGCTCGGGCAATACCGGGGCATCGTCGACGACGGCCAGGATGGCCTTCACCTCGAAGTCGGGCCTCTCGTCATGCAGGCGCACCGCCATCGCCGTGTAGGTCTTGCTCTTGCCGAACGGCACAAGCAGGCGCACGCCAAGGCACACGCCACCCGCCATTTCGTCGGGCACGCTATAGGTGAAAAGACCGTCAAGCGGCAAAGGAAGGACAACGTCTACGTAGCGCATGGAAAATGTCTTTTGCGGATAGAGGGGACAAAAATAGGCATTTCGGACGAGATGCCCAAATTAAAATTATAAAAGAGGTATTTGAAAAAGATGGTCTTCATGGGAGATGTTACGGATATTGCTGAAAGAAGCGCATCCGCCACAGGGGACGAATGCGCTTCTTCGAGCAATTATTGTTTATGGACGGTTGGGCCGTACTACTTCACGGTCACCTTCTGTCCGTTGATGACATAGACACCCGGCAAGAGGAAGCGGGTAGAGGTCAAGTCTTTGCCCACAAGTTTGCCGTCGATGGTGTACACATTGAAAGGCTTGGTCTCGCCAGCGGCTTCGACATTGTCGATGCCCGCCGAAACGGATGTGGCCATGGTGGGTGCCGACTCGCCGTCGGTGTAGACTGCGGTCACGGCATAGACGCTCGTCTCACTGGTGCTGGAAGCATCGGTATACTTCATGGTGGAAGCATCGACCGTCGTCAGCAACTGACCGTCGCGGTAGACATTGTAGCCCGTCAGTATGCCGTAGCCTGCCTTGTAGGTCACATCGTCGATACCGAGCAGGTAGCCACCCTCGGCGGTGGTGTGGCGGATGGCGAAATGGGTAGCGCCGGCAGGCACGTCGAAGGTCACTTCCTCCCATGTGCCGTTCTCTATGGTGACGGTATTGACAAGGGTGAACTCATCCTTGTCGGTGCCGCCCGTAGAGTAGAGCATCTCGATGGTCTCGGGGTAGTTGTTCTCCGAGTCGGCCTGGTTGAGGGCATAGAACTTGATGGTCTGCTGTTCGCCGGAGAGCGTCGGACTGACAAGCCAGTTGTCGGCATCGACGAAACTGTCATCGAGCACACTGTACATGGCAGCCGCATACTTGTCGCCCGAGTGGGGAGTCAGTTCGGGATTGTTGTCGAGTATGTCAGAAGCGATACCGTTCGGTTCGAAGATTTCGAAGGCAAACGGTTCTCCTTGATTGCCGTAGTCGTAACCGTTGAAGATACCGCCAGTCTGTCCCTTGTCGCCGTCGATACAGGTCCAGTCGCCGAAGTTGTCGATGGTCCAAGAGTCATAATCCTCGAAAGTCTCGGTCACTTCCTTCTTGTCGGCAGCGGGAGCATTCCATTCTACTACAGATCCGGCCGTTCCGGTGACAACGGTCGCCGAAGCGGGAGCGGGGTTGGTCGAGGAGACGAGGCTGACGGTAGCGGTAGCCTTGTTGTTGCTCTCGTCCTGGTCGCCGTCGTAGATGACCTCGGCCGTCAGTTCGGCTGTATTTCCGTCATGGAAGATGGTCGGCGTGTAGTCGAACAATACGGTATCGGAAGCCATCGGGGCAAGCGTTGCACTGACAGTCTTGCTGTCGACAGCCTCATCGCCATCGAGCAGACGCACGGTATAGGCCGATGCGGTATTCTCGCCATAGTTGGTGACCTTGACCGTCACCTTGCCTGTCTGCCCCTTCTTTATCTTTTCTGGAGCGGTCATTGTAGCACCGAGGTCATCGGCATAGACCTGACGCACCTGTACGTTGTCGATGGGGATGAGTCCTCTACCATTGCCGAGGAAGCGCACGATGATGTAGCGCTCGTTGGCATACTTGGCCAGGGAGATGCATTCCGTCTGCCAGGGGGTAGTGTCCTCAGATCCGTCGAACTCATAGGTCTTGAGATCGTCTACCGTACCGTCGCTCTTCTGTATCTGTACGGTGAGCGTAGCCTTGGCTTCCATCTCACTTCGCATGGTGAAATAGAGTTTCAGGTTGGTAGCGCCGGCAGGTGCTATCTTGCCCGTAGCGAAGTAAGACTCGTCGCCGCAGCCGTCGTACACGGCCACGCCAGGTGTACCGTCGTCTTCAGAAGCCACATCGCTGCTGAGGTACCACGACGATGACCCTTCGGCATTGTACCACCACAGACTGTAGGCGACACCACCGTTGTCGAACGGTTCGCTGAAAGGTATCGTGTAGGGAACGCCCGTCACGACGGTCATGGCCTTGCTGTAGTCGGCCAGTCCCTTGACGTTCTGCGGTTGGATATGTACGGTCAGCATGTCCTGGTCACCTTCATCGGTATTCATGGCAACGGTACTCTGCGAGACACCGCAGACGCTGTCGAGGCGGTTGCCGTACTCATAGCCATAGAATGCGTCGTAGGAAAGATTGTCGTAGAGACCGTACGATATCTTGGCGGGATCGACATAACCGCCGTTCTTGCCTTGGGTCACTCCTTGCCATGAGATGGCCAGCGAGGTGCCGTTATCCTTTACAACGATGCTCTTCGCATCAACGGCAGAGGGGATGTCGGTACCCACAAAGGCACTCTTCATGCCCGACACACGTCCGGCACCGTTGGCGTTGTATACGATGACCTTGTAGGAATAGATGCTGTCGGTATCGACAAGATCGTTGAAACCGACATTGCTGCCTGGCTCAAGACCATCAGATAGGGTCTTCACCAGTGCTCCGTCACGGTACACCTCTGCCTTGGTCACAGACGTGAGGAGCGATCCGTCAATGGCGGTTTTGGGGATGTCAAATGAAACTTTGACGCGGGTTGCGCCCTGCTCGTCGGGAGTCAATGTCAGATGAGTGACTGAATCGGGAGCGGCAAGGCTCGACCCCTCGCTCACATGGACACCGAACAACAGAAGATTGAACATGTCGGGGTCGCTGAGCGCATGGAACCCAATCTTCACGTCACCGTCTTTCCCGGGCGTGATGTAGGAGGTGAACTCCTTCTTTTCCGTCAGCACGGTCGGTTCGAGCAACGTTCCGCTGAAGGCGGTCGGGTCATCGCCCTCGCCGAACTTCACTTCCAGACGCTCGGCGTACTGCTCGATGGTATTCGAGACAGTGAACGTGACGGCATACTCCTTGCCGGCCTTCATGCTGATGGAAGGCGTGAGCAACCAGTCGTCGCCGCTGTTCTCGCCGTTATAGACATAGTAAGCGCAGTTCTGGTCGGGATGATATCCCCAAGTACAACCGTCGCCGTTGGCATCGATGATGGTCATCAGATCGAGTGAGGACGCGTCGGGGAAATCATTGTCGTAGGGCGGAACAAGGGCAGGACCGACAACGACCTTGTCGCTCGTGGCCTCTCCGCTGCGCATATCGCCGTTGACCGCCACAACGCCATAGGTATAGGCCGTAAGTTGGTCGGGGCTGAGCGTCTCGGTATAGGTAGTGGCGGTGAGACCTTCGGCTACGGTCACGCCATCGGGATAGCGTATCACGTCGTACTTCAGGTCACCGATATATCCGTCGTTGTAACCGCCGGTAGGAGCCGACCATGAAAGTGTCACCTTGCCCGTGCTGCTGTTTGACGTGACGGTGAGATCTTCCACAGGGTAGGGTTCGTCGTAGCCCACAAACTGGCTGGCCTTGGTCTGCGGACTGCGGCCCACCTCATTGGCTGTGGTGACAATGAAGGTGTGAGTTCCACTGTTGTCGACGGTCACCTGTTGTGCTACTGCTGCACCTGCCGTCGTGGTACCGGTAGCCAGTGTATCGTCATCGGCTACTACAGTATAGGAAAGCGCACCGCTCAGCGTACCGCCGGCGAAGGTGGTCGTGGGGGCGGTGAAGTTGACCGTACCCGTCAGCGATGCTCCCGAGAACGACAGGGTCACATCCTCGACAGCGGCCGGAGCGCCATCTTCTGCCGCCGGAGCGGGAATGGTGAGCGCATAGATCTGCTCCTGTCCGGTGAACTCGCCCACCCGTGACGCGGCACCCGTGGAGAGGTCTATGGTGTACAGGGCAGACAGTTCGCTTGCGGTGATGGCCGCCCAATAGAACGTGCCGGTCTTCTGGTCGATCTCACCGCTCTGTCCGAATACGCTGCCCGAACTGTTCATGAGCGATACACCCGTAGCGCCGACCAGTGTCTCCTGGGCGGTCTTGGCATCGATCTTGTAGAGATTGCCGTCGGAAGCGACACCGTAGAGCACATTGTCCTTCGTGATACCGAGGGCGATATACCAATGGTCGAGCGTACCGATCGTGGAACGGCTCATCGTAGCGTAGTCGATGATGCCCAGTTCGTAGCCCGTCGCATCGGAATTGTAGAACTCGCCGTACACCGTACCGTCGAAAGCCACAGCCAAGTCGGTGCCGATAAGCGAGATATCGTCAAGACCTTCGGAAGAAAGCATCTCACCCGTTGTGGCATCAAAACTGCAATAGGTGATGAACACATAGCCGTCGCTTGACGACCAGTTGATCTCATGGAACACACCGTCCACCAGCGCACCGCCTCCATTGGCAGCCACATCCTCGTTGATCCAAATCGACTCCGGGTCTATCGGGTCACCGGCCTTGAAGGTGTACAGACCGCGCTTCATCTCATCCCAGAAGGAACAGTATACCACGTTGCCGTAGAGTTCGCGGCCATCGGCGGTCTTGAGCAGCGGACTTTTCGGCAGGGAGGCTGCCGGCTTCGGCGTGAATGGTTTCACGCTCCGTAGCGGACTGTTCATGACCGAAGCATCGGTCATCTTGTTTTTCACCGCACAAAGGGCGGGATAGTTCTTTTCAAACGCCCTGATCCTGGCCACCCGCTGCACGGGCAACACCTTCTGCTTGACAATGTGCTTGCCGGGAATGTCGGGGATACGCAGTCCGTGCTGCACCCTTCCGGCCGTCGAAGGCAATACTGCCAACGTCATCGCACACGCAAGAATGAATGATTTTCTTTTTACCATAGACTAAAAATATATTTCTGTAAAGTGTAATGCCTTTGCAATTTCAAAATGAATAGAATTACACCATAAAACTTAGAATATGCAAAAGTAAGAATAATTATTCAATGAAATAAAGAAAATGTATATAATTTTTGGAAATATTGCACATTGCCCGAAAGAAATGTCCTAACTTTGCAAAGTTTTAGCAAGAATTAGCAAGAAGATTATAAAAAACAATGAGAAAGCACCTACTTGCCGCATACCTGCTACTGTTGGGGTGCAGCGCCGCCGATGCGCAAAAGGCCTACACCTACGTCCAGCAGAACGGCACAAGGATAACCAATCTCGGAACAGCAGCCTTCGAGGTAGACCGCCCGGAACATCCCACGGTGACCTTCGACGAGACAGGAAATGCAGTGATGACCATCGGTACGAACAAGGTGGCACTGCTCCCGATGACCGACGGTGGAGAACTGGTTGTGGAATTCCAATGTCCGTCCGGCGTATCGGCCGATGATGTCAACAAGGTCAGCAAAAAGTTCACCGTACCCTACGCCACCGTCTACTCCCCCTTCCAACTGCAGATGCCGGAAACCGGAAAGGGGGTATATGCGCCCACCTACGACCAAGAGAAGCACACCCTGCAACTCAACTCCACGACCCTTATCGCACCGGGTTCTGTCATTCCCGTAGGCACCGGACTTATCTTGACCGAAAGCATAGACTTCACCCTGTCGGCCGATGCCGCTACCGACACCCACACAAGCGCACTGAGCGGGTCGTCCTTGAAAATCGCCAACCCTACAAAAGACGGGGCCGTAGACGGCAAGACGGTCTATACCTTGGGACACGAAAGGACAGACCCAACCGACTTCGGATTTTTCCGGTACATCAGCGACTACCTCAATCCCGGACTGGCCTGGCTGCTTGCCCCGACCGTAGCATCCACTCCGTCTGAGACCCGGACGAAAGCCATCAGTTTCTCCTTCGACGAGGATGATGTCACCGGCATCAACACAATCACCGCAACACCCGCCACCCTTTCACCCGCCAAGCGCATCGAGAACGGCCGACTGGTCATCGTGAGAGGAACCGACAAGTACAACGCCAACGGACAGAAAGTAGAATAAAATAAGATGAAAAAGACATACATCACCCCACGCACCATCTGCATGGCCGCAGAAATCTGCTGGCCGCTTGCCACTTCCGGCGGCGACCCGACAATAAAACCCGGCGAAACCGAAGAGCAATACAGCAAGGGCAACTCGTTCTTCGACGACGATGACCTCTGGACAGACAACGATGAAGAACAAGACGACTAAGCACGCACACATCATGAGACAGACCATCCTCTTCCTCCTCTCGCTCCTCGCTCCGGCATGCGCCAGCGCACAGGTAGCGAAAGTATACAAGAACGGCGTTCTTGTGAATGCCTTCACCGATAACGACACCATTAAATACAAAGTGGTGTTCGGTACACACGACTATGTGGAAATCGGCGGACTGAAATGGGCCACGATGAATATCGGTGCCACCTCCATAGCCGAGACTGCCGAGACCGCCTACGGCGACTACTACGCCTGGGGCGAGATTGACACCTACTACACCGCCATCACCGACACACTGGTCAGCAAATACTCCGACCTGACGCACATCAAAGGACTAAAGACGGAGTACAACCAAAACAACTATTATGGTGTCGGATCGTCAGAATGGAAGCCCGAACCCTACGACACGCAAACCAACACCCTACTCCCCGAATACGACATTGCCCGCCAGGAATGGGGCGGCAAATGGAGAATGCCGACCACGGAAGAAGTCTGCAGTCTCATCTCCGCCTGCAGCGACAATGCCACCTACACCCGGATTTCCGGCGAAACAAGCATCACTACGGGCGGCATCTACTGGTTGGCCGCCAACACTACCGTCGACAAGACCACCTACAACGTGGAAGGGGTACTCCTCGTAGCCAAGGAAGACACCGGGAAACGGTTGTTCTTCCCGGCAGCAGGACTGACCATGAATAAGACAAGAGAACTCAACTTGGACAAAAACAAAAACATCGCCATTTGGACGTCTTCTGCCGTTAGCGAATCGAAGGAATATGGCATGAGTTTGTACATAGCCTCCTCCAACAACAATGTCTATCCGAATAATAAGGCAACACGCTATTTGGGATTCTCCGTCCGCCCTGTCTGCGAATAAAACCAACAAAGGAAACACACCATGACAAAGAAAATCATTCTGATACTTGCAGCCGTGCTGACCACCTTGGGACTTCAAGCACAACAGACAGTCAAGATATACAAGAACGGCCAACTATACAAGATCTACAACAACACCCCCACCAACCGCTACTCGGTGGTCTTTGACACCTACGTCAAAATCGGCGACACCAAATGGGGCACGATGAACATCGGTGCCACCAGCGTGGCCGACTCTCCCGAAACGGCCTACGGCGACTATTTCGCATGGGGCGAGGTCGACACATACTATACGGCCATAGACACCGTACAAAGGAAAGAAGAAAACGGAGATATCATCACCGAAGACGTCATCACTTGGAAAACCTGCGCCAACTACACCCACATCAAGGGCGAAAAGTCCGGCTATGACAAAGACAACTATTGGGGTGACGGTTGGAACGAAAAAGATGACTGGGACCCCATACCACGCAATACCGACGGTAACCTACTCCCCGACTACGACGTCGCACACACCACCATGGACGGCCAATGGCGTATACCCACCCAAGAGGATTACCGCGCCCTCTACGAGGCATGCGGTGCCACGGGTGACAAATGCACACCAAAAGAGGTGACCGGCAGCACCATCAGCGCACGCGGTATCTACTATATCGAAGCAAACTCTACCATCGACGGCACACACTATGGGGTCAGCGGTTTTCTTTTCGTGGCCGACGATACCGACACCAACTGCCGAATTTTCTTCCCAGCAGCAGGTTACATCCAAAGTGACCTCTGCGACAAGAGACACTATTGCGGATACTACTGGACTGCAACCTATGATAGCAACAATCTCTCAAAAGCCCATAGTGTGACAATGTCCTACGAACTGGACGATGAATACATCGGCATCAACGAGGCCCAGGCACGTTACATCGGCCACACGATACGCCCCATCATGAAGTAAAGCGGAATATTGGTGTCCGGTAAAAATATATTGGTGTCCGGTAAAAATATCGCAACGTGCGAGTCCCGTAGGGACGACAGACTATAGCGTAGGGGCGCGCCCCTACGCTTTTACGCATTTACCTCAAATGAAGCCCCTGTAAGGGGCGCATAATTCATTGTAAGAATTTGAAATATGCGCCCCCTACAGGGGCATTGTTTATGATTCCGAGGAAAGATAGGGCCGAGGCCCTATCCTGTAATTTGCGCCCCTTACAGGGGCAATGAAATAGCCATCACTTAAAAGTAGTAGGCCAACCCTATCTGCCAGGCATTGGCGCGGCTACGTGTGCCATTCTTGCCAAACACCATGTCGCCGACCTGCGATACCGACACATCGGCGGTCTTGCCGCAAGCGATATTGTAGTTGGCCGAGATCTGCACATGACTCAACACGGTGATACCGGCACCGACGTTGACACTGAACGCGGAGTTCTTGAAACTCCACTTCGCACCGGCGGCCTGCTGGTCCTTGTCGCCCACATTGAAACCGAACTGCGGACCGGCAAAGACAAAGATGTTGGCCAGGCTGCTCAGTCCCCAACCGTAACGCACGTTGATGGGCACGTTGATGGACTTGACATTGAGTTTGTCGTTGGTTTCCATATCCGACACACCGACCTTGGCTTCACGCTGATCGTAGAGCGCAGAGGCATCGAGACCGAGACCGACGAGCGGCAACTGTATCTTGACGGTCGGACCGACAAAGAATCCGGCACGGTTGCTGGCATCGAACACGCTGCTGCTGAATGACATACTTGTCACATTGACACCGCCTTTGAGACCGAACTTCACCTGCGCATCGGCGGTCTGGGCGAAGAGCGTAGCGGAGAAAAGCAGAAGAGCTGCAAAAATTTTCTTCATTTTTATAATAGATGTACTTGTTGATTTCATTATACTTGCCTTCTTTTCCGTTTTTTATGAAAGAAAAAGAAAGACAATCTTAATATTAGTGGCGCTGACGGCGCACGGTGACACGGGCCGACGATGACGAACCCGATGTAGTGTTCTTCGGGGCGCGTGTCTTCTTGACCTTCGTTTCCGTTGTTGTGCCGTCCGCAGCACGGCGGTTTTTCTTTGTGGTCTTGCGCACAGCCTTGCGGTCTACCTTGGCGATACTGTCGAGCGAATCGCGGCGCACGGCATCACCCCACACATTCTTCTCGAAAGCCACCAGCTCAGCCTCTATGCGGCGTTGCTCCTTGGTGAGGGCAGAGTCGTTGGGGCAATACTGGGCGAGGGTCTTGCCAAGCATATTGGTGGTCTTGTAGATCTTGCCATCGTACATACCCTTGGTAAAGTAGTCGTCGACACTCATCACGGCAGCGTTGTTGAGATTGCTCGTCATGATGGTCTGCTTGGCCAGATAGGGGGCAAGGTCATCGTAGTTGACCCAGAACAGAGGGTACGACGTAGACCCGTCACCGAAATCGTCCTCACGCTTGAGTATAGGACAGAGGGCGAGCACCTTGTGGTGGAACGTGGCCGTATGCTGGTCGTAGTAGGCACTTTCCTTGACGTAGTAGGCGGTGACCTCCTTCGAGGGAATATCGCTGTCGTCGATGCGTATGCCGCGGTCGGTACGCTCATAGAAGATGTGGTAGTTGTCGAGCAATGACTTGAGTTTGACCTTCGCGTTGTCGTCAAACACCTCGTTGCCGTCGAGCCGGTACTCATAGGCATCGACCGCACGACGCATGACGAGTTTGAACATATAGGTGAAGAGGTTCATCTGCGACCCTACCGGTTCTACGGGATAGTAGAGCGGTGCGTTGGCATCCTTGGTAAGGTCTACCTCACGGTAGATGTCACGCCGCCATACCACGTCCTCATCCATCGGGGCCTGCGTGGGGAACGAGATCTGCGCCCGAGTGGTGAGTGCATCCTTCTTGGCCGTTTTGGCTTGTTCGGCCTGCATACGCCGTGCGGTAGGCTGGGCGCTGGCCACGCCTGCGGCCGAGGCCAGCAGTAGGGTGAACAATATTTGTCTCATGTGGCTGATATAATCCATGTTTTGTTGCTTTCTGTACGTTGGTTACATTGCGAAGCACATATAGCGTGCGTCACTTGACGATGACTTCCATCGATCCGTTGAGTTTGCGCGTGATACCGTCAGGGCCTGTTGCCGTGATGCGGGAGATATAGAACCGCTTGTTGCGCGAGAGTTTGCGGAAGGTGTCTTTCTGTCGCTCGGAGAACTGGGCTCCGTTGGAGGCCATCGGCACGGCGTTGCCCATATTGTCGAAGAAGACGGTCTCGAAACTGACCACCTTGAACTGGATGTCGAGTATGCCGTCGTCGATGGCGGCCTTGATACCGCCGGCATCCATGAGCGCTGCCTTGGAGAGTCCGCCCGAACGGAAGCGGTCGGTGCCGATCTGGATGTAGGCGGTGGGATCAGGCAACTTGCGAACATGGAAGACGAACTTGCCCATCTGCCGCGAGCGGCCGTCCTGGTTGGCTGCAACATTGATGGTGACATCCTGCCCGACAGCCGACGGCCGTGCGATATAGCGGCCCATGCCGATGGAACGGAACGAGCCGCCGCCCATCGAGGCCGATACGCTCGAGAGGGGTACGCCCGGTATGCTGATGCTCACGGGGTTGTCGTAGCCCGCATAGAGCACGTTCATCAGGTCAGCCGACACGGTGGCGCTCGGCGCCACGACCGTATACTTCTGGGTGAAGTCGCGGCGTATGACATCGCCGTTGCCAGTGCGCATGGTGATATAGCCGCCAAAGGAGTGTTCGCCTACCCCACCGGCTGCAAAGCGGTAGGTGTTGCCCGTGATGCGGCGGCCGCCCACATAGATTTCGGGCTGCTGCGTGGTATCGACGGCAGCCATGACGATTTGTGCGGAGAAATTGTCGCCGCTGATGACGGTGCGCGACTCGGGTATAACGAAGGCACTGAGTTTGTTGACACGAATGTCCTTCAGGTCGATGTTGGACACCAGCGTGTGGAGCACCTCACCCTCGGCGTATCGCACATCGCTCTGCAGTTTGGAGAGCAGCGTGACGGCAGCGGCCACAGGCATGTCTTCAAACATATATTCCTGCCAGTTCTTGCCCAGCGCATTGCCTTTCCGCGGCACTGCGGTCGAGAGGTTGTCGGCGATAAGTCGGCGCTGGCGGGCGTCAGTGACCATCGTCAGGATGCGCTCGCGAAACGAGTTGATGGCCTTGAAGAGTTCCTTGCCGCGACCCGTACCGGGAGCCAGCATCACATGAGTGGCGGCCTCCAGGTCGTCCTTGCGGTCGATATTGTGTATGTCGCCGTCCTTGCCGTCGGCCTCCTTGACGATGGCCACCTTGAGCTGTTCGGCGAAGTTGTAGAGCGAGTCGCTCATCTCCTTAACGGCCGTGGCCTTGTCAAACCACTCCTTCACCTTCTGCGGGTTGGCCTTCATCTGCGCGGCAAAGTCACCGTAGAGGGCCTCGTTCTCCTTCGCCGCATTGCGTGTGGTGCGGTTCAGACTTTCCTCCACGATGGAAAAACTCTCCAGCGCCTCGGTCGAAATGTTCAGTGCAAGCATGGCCATGAGGACGACATACATGAGGTTGATCATCTTCTGGCGCGGCGAGACTGGTTTTTTCTTTATTGCCATATATTATTGTTCATTGTTGGCGTGCCGTAGGGCGCGCGGCTACTCGCCGGCACCGGGAGCGGCAGCACGCATGTTGACGGTCATGGCCTCTATCATGCGGGCGTATATCTTGTTGAGTTGTTCGATCTGCTGCGCCATCTTGCGGCTTTGGTCGTTGATCTCGTCGATGGTACCTATCTGCTGCGATGCGCTCTTGAGTTGCATCTCGTAGACCTTGCAGATACCGGTGAGCGTACGGTTGAGGTTTTCCATCTCCTCGCTGTCGCGGGTGAGGCGTGCGCTCTGCTCCGACACTTTTTGCAGGGTCTCGGTGAGATTGCGCAGTTCGTCGACATAGTTGCTTTGCGCCTCAACCAGTCCGGGTGCCATCTCTTGCTGGCCGGCCACCCATGTGCCGCCTGCAACGGCAGCCGCAGCGGGCTGACCAGCCACTCCGGCTACGGGTTGTCCGTCGGTGGTCTGAGCCACGGATGCTCCAGAGGCCACATTGCCGCCGCCGATGATCACCGTGCCGCCGTAGGGCACGCCCTGTACGGCAGGAGCGGCATTGCCGGCCACGGCCTCGCCGTCGGTCTCCTCTCCTTCTTCCTCTTCTTCTACATGGGTGGGGAGATCGCGGCCCTCAGCCGTCTTGTCGAAGGGACGGTCGAAGGCGGAAATGAAGAACACGAACACCTCGGTACCCATACCCAGGAAGAGGGCGATATTGGCACCGGCAAGGTGGGTCAACTTGAACAAGGTACCGAGAATCACGACTGACGCACCCCAACTGTAGGCATAGTTGAGGAAGGTCTGTCCGGGAACGCTGTCCATCCACTTCTGCAGTCGATAGACCAGATTGTATTTGCTATAAACGGTCATTTCTTCGATTTTTTCTGTTTTGCACTTGATGTACTTGCCAAACTGCGCACGCAGCGGAAGCCGATATAGGCGCGGGGCTGGTTTTGGTATTCCCAGGTACGCCATGCCGAGCGGATGAAGGACTCGGGGTCTTTCCACGAACCGCCACGCACGCTCTTCTTCTTCAGCCGATAGGGGTCTTCCTTGGCGGCCTTGTAGTCGAGCTGGGGATTGAGGTCGTTCATGGCATCGACACCGGCATCAGTAAAGACGGTGGAAGTCCACTCGGCGACGTTGCCCGCCATATCGTAGAGGCCGTTGGAGTTGGCCGAGTAGATGCCTACCTTCGAGGTGATGAGGTTGCCGTCCTTGGTATAGTTGCCGCGGTCGGGCTTGAAGTTGGCGAAGAAGCAGCCGTTGCCGCTCACCACGCCGGGATCGTTCCAAGGAAACTCCGTGCCCGACTTTCCGCGTGCGGCATACTCCCACTCGGCCTCGGTCGGCAGGCGGTAGCGCTGCACGTAGCGGGCCTCGGCACCGAGCCCCTTGAGCAGATAGTCGGTACGCCATGCGCAGAAGGCGTTGGCCTGTTCCCAAGTGACACCGACCACGGGGTAGTCGTTGTAGGCGGGATTGGAGAAATAGTTGCGCAGATAGACCTCATTGTCGGAGTTGGGGAAGTCGTTGACCCAACAGGTCGTGTCGGGATAGACATTGACAATATAGGTATTGAGGAAGTCCCACGGACCGCTCAGCGGACGGTCGATGGTCTGGCGCACGATACGTCCCTCGTCATCGATATAGGCGGTATCCTTGGAGATCATGACCTGCTCGTCGGGATTGACCTCCACATCGGTGTTGAGGTTGCGCTCCGATGCGATAAGCCGGTTGCGGCGCAGGGCGGCTGCGGTGTAGTCGTAGACCTCGTAGCGGTAGTTGAGCTGGCGGTAGTCGAGCAGCACCTCACCGGTCACGGGGTTGCGGGTGTAGACGCTCTGTATGGCGCGCAGTTCGTCCTCGTTGGGCTTGCGGGGCAAGGCCTTCTTCCAGTTGAGGTGGGGAGTGACGGGATCACCGTTCTTGTCCTCGGTGATCATGTAGGTCTCGTCGCCGCCGTAGGCCGGGTCGGCCAGACGTGTACGGATGATACTGTCGCGCACCCAGTAGATAAACTGCTTGTACTCGGAGTTGGTCACCTCGGTCTCGTCCATCCAAAAACCGTCGACGGAGATGTCCTTCGTCGGCGTCTGTATGCCCCAAAGACTGTCTTCCTTGAGACCCATGTGCAGGAAACCGCGGTCAATGCGCGTCATGCCGTAGGGGGCAGGCTCGGTGAAGGCCTTGCCGCTCACGCCAGTGATTTCGCCTCCGCGGCCCGACGATGTGGCGGCCTTTCCGCCGAAACATGCCGTAAGGCTTACGGAGAGCGCGACTGCGCACAATGCTATGATTGCATTTCTCATCTTTATCATATGATTATAATTCTCACGATTATAGTATTCTCACACTTTTATGTTTGTTCTTTCCCTTTTTGGTCATATTGAGGTCTACCTGGTAGCCCACGCACAGTTCGTGGCTACCGTTGCCGGGATTGAGCCCTGAGGTATACATCTCATAACTGTACCCAAGCACGATGCCATGGAAATAGCCACCAATAAGCAAGGTGGCCGACACCGTAGGACTGTACGTAACTCCGGCATAGAGCATCTTCTTCTCGTTGGTGTAGACAAGGCGACCGGTCACGTCAGCACGCCACCCTACCCCGTCGGTACGGGCCAGAGCGGACGACTTTATTGTAAGAAACGGATTTCTTAGCCGTATATTGTATCCTCCTGTCAAATAAAATGTAGGGTCTATCTTCAGTTCGTTGCGCTCGCCCAGACTGACGGTCGGGCCTGTGAGATGCTGCGCGGAGACGCCTACATACCACGACTTGTGGGTGTAGTACAGGCCGACGGAGGCATCGAAGGCGTTGCCGTCGAGTTTCGACGAGGTCAGTGCGGGGTCGCTGCTGTCCTCGACATCGAGTTTGGTTCCGTCAAAGGTCTCGCTGAGCAGACCGGCACTGACACCGGTGGAGAGCATGCCGCCAAAGAGTTTGAACTTGACGGCATACTGCAGGGCCAGACGCTGGTGGGTGAAAAGACCAATCTTGTCGTTCATGAACTGCAGACCTGCGCCCTGATAGACCCGCGCGAAATAGAAGGGCATATCGGCGGCTGCATACATGGTCTGCGGATTGTTCTTGAAACCGGCCATGTCCATGGCGTAGGCCACGGCCACATTGATCTTCGGCTGCTTGCCGACGGCAGCCGCATTGAACGACGGTTCGAGGTCGAAATAGTGACTGAACGACACGTCATACTGGGCCTTGACACTTCCGGAGAAAGCGACAAGGAGAAAAATTGCGAATATTTGTCTACGCATAAACACAAACAATAAACGTGAGTTCCGGCTGTTTATTGTGTGCCGGGCCGCGATTTTGTACCGATTTGCACGACAGACAACAAAGCAAGGACGCAACATCCGGCCCGAAAGACCTCTACAGAACGTTTTTTCGGACAGGCTGCGCATCACACCATGACCGGCTGCAGCACATCCTCGTCGGGCCAGCGGGGAAGAAAGAACAGGGGGACGGGCTTGCCGCCGACACCTGCCCACTCTATGCGGTGCACAAAGTCGAAATCGGGCGGACCGAAGTCGAACGAGCGTCCGTAGAGCAGGATGGCACCGCGGCTTTCGTCGACCTTCCATAGTCCGCCGCCATAGACACAGCGCTCGCCCGGGGCGAGCATGTCACGGTGGAGATAGACGTGCCCGAAGCGGAGCACGCCGTCCTGATTGATGATAAATTTCTGGAACATGCCTTCTGTATGTACGTCTCGGCGGTCAGTGATTGCACACCTTGGTGATGTCTACCGTGAAATCGTCGGCTCCGGCCGCAGGCATAAACTTGCCGCGCGCTGCGAGAAAGTCTACCAGTTCGGCGGCGGTCATGCCCTCCGCCGAACAAGTATAAAACCGCTCCTCGGCGCCGAAACGCTCTATGATTGCCTCCACGAGTTGTTGCTTCGTGGCATAACTGTTTCCCTCCATCATATGGAGTACTTCGTGTCCGTGTGTCATATTGTATTGATGTTGTTTTTAGTATGCTTCAAATCCGTTTCACTCGTCGGGCCACTTGCAGGGCTTTCCCGTGGCCTTGAACGTCGGACGCTGCGCGGCCATCTGCCGCAGGGCGCGGCCCAATGCAGCCGACATGTCGCGCACGCGGTCGGGCATCTGCATCGCCAGGTCGTGGCCCTCGCCGATGTCCTGTGCGGTGTTGTAGAGTTCCTTCTGCCCTGTGTCGTAGTGATAGACCAGTTTCCAGTCGCCGCGGCGTATGGCACAAGCAAGGTTCACGCCCGGCCCGAATCCGTCCCAGATGTTGGGAAAATTCCATACCAGGTCACGGTCGAGCAGGCTGCGGTCGGCCTTGCCCCTCATCAACGGCACTATGTCGCGGCCGTCGATGGTCTGCGGCACCTTATAGCGGGCGATGCCGGCCATGTCGAGAATGGTCGGATAGAGGTCTTCGACAATGATGTTGGCAGCATTGCGCGTACCGGGTTGTACCACGCCTCCCCACTTCACGATGAACGGCACGCGTATGCCGCCCTCGTAGAGCGAGCCTTTGCCGCTCTTGAGCGGTGCGTTCTGTGTAAACAGCGGACCGTCGCGCCACTCCTGGCTGCAGGCCAGACCACCGTTGTCCCCCATGAAGATGATGATGGTGTTGTCGGCCTCGCCGTTGATGTCAAGCCAATGCATGATATCGCCCAGACTCTTGTCCATGCCCTCGACAAGCGAGGCGTATGCGGCATCCTTGTCGGACAGTCCGCGGCGCACGTATTTGGGGAAGAAGCGCATGTCCTTGTCTATGGGTACGTGCACGGCATAGTGTGACATGTACAGATAGAACGGCTGGCCGTATTTCTTGGCCTTGTCGAGCGCCTGTATGGCCTCTTGCGTCAGGGCCTCGGTGACGAAAGTGCCCGTACCCCAGTATCTGTCGAGTCCGGGTATGGCGAAACGCGATGTCGGCTTGCCATCCTTCGTATGCCCGTAGTTGAACTCGCTCAGATAGGTGGCCAGTCCGCCTGCGGCCGTACCCGTGATATTCACGTCGAAACCGAAGTGGCACGGATTCTCGCCCGGAGTGTCTACGGCCCCCCAGTGTGCCTTGCCGCAGTGTATGGTATGGTAGCCGTTGTCACGGAGAATCTGCACAAACGAGCGCGCTATGGTGGTGTGCGCCACGTGGCCCGACTGCGCAATGCCGTTGTAGTTCCAGTCGGGCAGGCTTACGGTGTCGCTCTGCCCGTCGGTAGCATGGTCGCGCTCGAGTGTCCAGTTGGTCACGCGGTGGCGCGCCATGTTCATGCCAGTCATCAGACTGCACCGTGTGGGCGAACTCACGGGACAGGCATACGCCTGGGTGAACATCATGCCCTGTGCGGCCAGACGCTCCATGTTGGGCGTGTCGTACATCCGGTTGTAGGGTGTCGTTTGTGTCCAAAACGGCAGCGACGTGTCCTGCCACCCCATGTCGTCGACAAGAAACACAATGATATTGGGGCGCGCTTCGTGCTGCTGCGCACCCGCGTTTCCGCAGCACATCAGTGCGGTGGACGCAACGGTCATGGTCGATTTAATATTCATAGCGATGCAAAAACGTGTGCAAATTCTGTTGTACGGCTACAAAGGTAGACATTTTTCATCAACCTTATAAACCAGGCTCACCCATGATGATATTTCTATAGCAACTTGTGACGGCATGCATGAGTCCACTTGAATAACCTTTTTGACATTATATTTGGCAGTAAAAGACGCAAAAAGCCATATAGGAGTTTCAGCAGAAACCACCTATATGGCTTATTAACAGTATTTTGTACCGATTCACCCTTTAGACGGACGATTAGTACTCGTCCTCGTTGAAGAGGAAGTCTTCTTTGGTGGGATAGTCAGGCCATATATCTTCGATGCTTTCATAGACATCGCCTTCGTCTTCTATTTCCTGCAGGTTTTCAAGTACTTCAAGCGGTGCGCCCGAACGCATAGCATAGTCGATCAGTTCGTCCTTGGTAGCGGGCCAGGGAGCGTCTTCGAGTTTGGAAGCCAATTCAAGTGTCCAATACATAATTTTAAGTTTTAAAAGTTTTCATCGTATAAGAAACGTCAGGTATTCCCGGAAATTGCAGATCCGTACATGGGCAGAATTGCCGCCGGCATGCATACCCTCTCCGTTATTCGCGTGCAAAAATAGCAATTTTTGCGCTATTTGCAAGAAATGCGCACTTTTTTTTCTGCTACATGTGTAACAAAGTTTAAATGCTGTGCCAATGCGAAAAGATAGTCGGAGAGACGGTTGACATAGTGCCGTGCCGCACTGGGAAAGAGCGTACTGTCGTCCAAGGCCACCAGACGGCGCTCGGCACGGCGGCAGACCGTGCGGCAGACGTGGCATTGGGCGGCGGCAGGACATCCGCCGGGCAAGACAAACGACGAGAGCGGAGGGGTCGCGGCCTGCAGGCGGTCGACGGCGTCCTCCATATGCGCCACCTCAGCGGCATCGACGGTGGAAGGCAAGGCCGTGCCATCAGATACGGTCAAGGTACTGACGGCAAAGAGCATTTCCTGTATGTGAAGCACCTCGGTACGTTCCTGACTGTCATCCATCAGGGTGACAAGAAGACCGAGATGGGCATTGAGTTCATCGAGGGCGCCATAGGCTTCGATGCGGGCATCGGCCTTGGATACACGCTGGCCGCCATACAGATCGGTCATGCCCTCGTCTCCGCGGCGGGTATAATATTTCATGGTCGTTGTTTTATCATGTGTGGTCTTCTTACATTATATAAAATATAAATTTCTTACATCCTATAAATAATGTGGAAGAACCATTAGAAGTTAACAATATAGTTGCACTTGTGGCGTGCGGTGTCGAAGAAGGCGATGCCGCAGTAGTAGAGATCAAACGATACGCTCACCCGCGAATCGGCGAGCAGATGAGTCCAGACATTTTGAAGGTCGCGGCGAAGTCCTATCTGCTCAACAATGACGACGGTGTTTTGGTCGGTACGGTCGAGCATACGGTCTATCCAATCGTTGTCGCGGGTGATGCCGATGCGCAGCAGTCCGATAGCAGTGACAGAATCGACCTCGCCCATCACCCTTGTCTTGCGGCATCCGCACGCCACAAAGTCAGGAAGGGCACGGGGAGCCACCCCGCCCGCATCGACAAAGGTGTCTGCCTGACAATGGTTGGCCAGCCGAAAGTAGAGCCGCAAGAGTTTGAGGTCTGCGCCTCGCAGGTGGGGATGGATTTTCTGCAGGTCGTCGTAGGCATAGTAGGGATAGTGCTCGTTGACAACGTAGCGTATGAAACGATAGGCAGAAGGCGACTGCACACCGAACCCGCGACAAAAGGAGATGCGGCGCATCCATATCCACGCACGACGAAGACGGCCGATACCGATAGACGGCAGCGGGGGTCTGAGAGGAGATGGGGAGAAGGCGGGCATCGGTTTCATTTTTTCTATCGCAATGACATTTTCTATCGTAATGGTAAAGACAGGGTGGCAAAGGTGGGATGAGGACGTGTACGAAAAAACGGCCTCTTAGGTAGAAACGCCCGGATACGCGCAATATTGTGCAGTAGCGCAACGGAAACCGACAAAAAAAGCCGGCAAAGCAAGGTAGCGACCTGCTTTGCCGGCATATTTATTTGTTCCCTATACGACAGGGAGAGGGCGAATCAATCAGAAATTGGTCTTGTCGGCGTTGTCCCACCAGAGATGGGTTCCGCCCACGTCGCCAGTCTTGCCTTTCTTGCTGGTGTTCTCCTTGTTGAGCAGTTCTATGCCGCCGGCCACGCCATCAGCGTTGGTGTCGTAGGCATTGCTGCTGTAGATGACGCGGCGCACACCTTCTTCGGTATCCACACCGCCGTTGCTCTTGTTGACGAGAGCCACGAAGAAGTGGGGATAACCCGTGCGGCGCTGCTCGGCCCAAGCCTCGTTGGAGAGCGGGAAGAGGGCGATGTACTTCTGCGTCATGATGCGAGCGAGTTGGTCTTCCTTGGAGGCATTGTTGTCCCACTTCACGCTGAGCAGATTGACAGCCTTGCAGTTGTTGTTGCTGTTGCCCGGGTCTACATAGTCGGCCTGATGGGCAGTGCTGTTGATGTAGGCATCGATGGTAGCGTCGGAGATCTTGTCTATGCCGGCAAACTCGCCCTTGTAGGCCAGTTCGTTCTTGATGGACAGGCGGATACCCTTCTCATACAGACTCTGCACGCTCTCCGAACCGATGTTCCAGCGCAGTTTGGCTTCAGCCAGTAGGAAGTAAGCCTCAGCAGCCTTGAAGATGGGCAGGGGCACATTGTAGTCGCCCACCCACTGCGACATGTAGGAACCGTAGGATCCTGCCGAGCCCTTCGTGGCCATGCCGCTGGCGAAGCGGATACCGCAGTACATCGAGTTGGCCGGTGTGACAGTGCCCGTGACAGCGTCCTTGATATCGGCCGTGTTCTTCGTGATATAGAGCGGCAGACGGGGATCGTCGGTTCCGGTAAGCAGGGTGACGAGGTTGGCGTTCATGCCGCAGTCGGCCCAGTCAAACATACGCTTGAGCTCGTTGCTCTGGTCTTTGATGACGATATCCTTGCCACTGACGGCAAGCGTGTTCGATGCAGCCTCAGTGGCTATCTTCTGCAGATCGAAACCGGCAGAAGCCATCTCGCTCTCGCGCTTCGACAGGCGGAGAGCCATGCGCAGTTTCATCGTGTTGGCGATCTGTATCCAGATATCGGTATTGCCCGATCCCCAGGTATCAAACGTGGCAAGCGTAGCCTTCTCTACTTCGCTCATCGACTTGATGCCCGATATGGCCGTGTCGAGGTCTTTGAGCATCTGCCCATAGAGTTCCTGCTGGGAGTCGAAGCGGTAGGACGACTCGCTCTCGGCATTGATGATGGAACTGTAGGCGAGCGGTCCGTAGGCATCGGTGGCCTGAAGCGTTCCGACGGCCTGCACGATACGCATCACGCCGGCCAGTCCGGCCTGCTTGTTCTCGTCGCAGGAAGCGATGATGCGTCGCGTATTGTTGAAGATGTGCAGGTAGTAGTTCTCGTACATACCGCCGCTGTGTCCGCGGTTCTCGCCCATGTCACAGTTGGTGAAGTTGCCGTGGGGCGTCTCGAAGTATCCGCCATAGAGGTCGATGGTAAGGTTGGTCCAGAACTGGAACATGTTCTGGTGGGGCGGATAGCAGTAGTTCATCGGCTCTGCACACTGGGCCGAGAAGGGCAGGTCGTTGGGGTTCACCTGCGTGCCGTTGGTATTGAGTTTCTCGAAATTGTCTGTACAGGAGCTGAGCGTGGCGCCTCCCAGTACAGTCAGCGCCGTCAGGGCGGCCGCTGCGATCATATTTCTCTTTTTCATAGTGGTCTGCTGGATTAGAAGTTCAACTTAAGGTTCAAACCGAAACTTCTCGAGGAAGGCAGGTTGAAGACATCGATGCCCTGTACGCCGTTGCCGGTACCCATAGATACGTCGGGATCGCAGGGTGCGTCTTTGTAGAAGAAGAACAGGTTGCGGGCGATGAGGGCCGCGGTGAGGTTCTTGCCGTTGCCGAAGAGGTTGCGGAAGGTGTAGCCGAGGCTCATCTCACGCATGCGGACGTTGGTGCCCTTCCATACATAGAACTCATTGGCGTAGGGTGAGTTGAAGTTGGATGCGCCGACCGTGGAGTACCATGCCTGCGGGTCGAACTCCACTCCGTCGACAACTACCTTGCCGGCATCGCGTGCCTCGGCAGAGCGCTCAGATACGCCCCAGCCGTCGAGGGTGGCCTCGGTGGCACTCATGACACGGCCGCCGAACTTACCGTCGATGAGGAAGGAGAAGGTAAAGTCTTTGTAGTGGAAGGTGTTGGTCCATCCGAAGTTGACCTTGGCATTCATGTTGCCGGCATACTTCATCTCCTCGTTGGAGTCACCCAGAACGACGGGCTGCCCCTTCTCGTTCTTGACGGGCTTGCCGTTCTCGTCGCGCTTGATCTGGCGTACATAGAGATCGCCGTACGATCCGCCCTCCTTGAGGACAATCTTTGCGCCCGACCACGATGCGATGGTCAGACCGTTGGGAAGACCTTCTACGAGGGTCTTGATCTTGTTGTCGTTGTAAGAGATGTTGAAGTTGGTCGACCAGGAGAAGTCCTGGTTGAACGACTGGTACCATCCTGCACTGAACTCGAAGCCCTGGTTCTGCACATCGCCGGCATTGACATAGCGGTTGCGGAGACCCGACTCGTAGGGAGCAGATACAGAGAAGAACTGGTTCTTGGTATTGGTCTTGTAGTAGGTGAGAGACAGGGTGAGGCGGTTGTTGAAGAAGGCACCGTCAAATCCGGCCTCGATAGAGTGGGTCTTCTCGGGCTTCAACGTACGGAACGGGGCCTTGTCGGGTGCGGAGATGGCACCTTGCGAACCGAGCGTGTAGAGCTGGTTGGACATATAGATGGGCACGTCGTTACCTACGATGGAGTAGCTGGCACGGAACTTGAAGAGGTTGACCTCCTTGCCCATGTCCACAAACTTGTTGAGCAGTACACTTGCGCCTACCGACGGGTAGAAGAAGGAGCAGCTCTCTGTGTAGGCCAGGGCCGACGACCAGTCGTTACGGGCGGAGAGGTCGAGGAAGGCAGCGTCCTTGTAGCCGATCTGTGCTGTAGCGAAGACGGCATTGAGGCGTTTCTCGGTCTTCATGGCGTCACCCGAACCGAGCGTCGAGAGGTTGTTGTAGAAGTTGTTGGGGGTGAAGATGTTGGGATAGTACACATTGCCGTTGCCGGGAGATACAAACTTGGAGCCTTCTCCCCAAAGGTCTACGTGCGAGGTCTTGGTCTTGGTGAAACTTGCACCCACGGTGCAGGATACCAACCAGTCGTTGAAGGTGTGCTTGTAACTTGCCAGCAAGTCGCCGTAGAGCTGGTCGCTGAAGTAGCGGAGGTCTTTCATGCTGCCCATCGGGTAGAGATTGCCGATGCTCGAAGCGTAGGCATTGCGCACGAAGTGCTCCTCGCCGCGCTCGTAGCGCAGACGGCCCTGTACGTTGATGTCGGGAGTGATGTCCCATCTCACGCTACCGCCGAACTCGTAGCGGTTGCGGTCGGAGATGGGTGTCTGGCGGTTGAGTGCCCAGTAGGGGTTGCCGTACTGCTGCAGCTCGGTGTTGGTCCAGTTCTGGATGTTGCAGCCGCGGTTGGCATCATACTTCTCGTAGTTCTCCTTGTAGTAGTTCCAGTCGGCGCCGCGCGGGAAGAGGTAGGCACCGGTGAGCGGGTTCCAGAGATAACCGGCAGATGCCTGGTTCTGTACGTGCTGGTTGGTGTACTTGGCAGAGAAGTCTACGTGTACATCCTTGAGTACGGTGAAGTCAACCTTCGAGGCGAGGTTGTGGCTGCGGTAGGTGTTCTGCGGGGTCATGCCCTGCGAGTACACATTGCCGTAGGAGAAATAGCCCTTGAAGTTCTCTGTACCTCCCGAGAGAGAGATGGAGTTGTTGAAGGTGTAGCCTGTCTGCAGGAATTCCTTGGCGTAGTTGGGTGTCTCGGAGGAGAGTTTGTCGCCCCAACTGAATGTGGAACCGTCGCCACTGTACGTGCGCTGGAACTTCGGCATAGACAGCGGAGTGTCCATGGTGGTATTGCTCGACACGTTGATGGCCACGCGGCCGGCCATACCCGACTTGGTGGTGATCATGATGGCACCGTTGGCGGCCACTGCACCGTAGAGGGCAGAGGCAGCGGCACCCTTCAGCAGGGTGATGCTGGCGATATCGTCGGGATTGATGGTCGACATGACGTCGCCACCGTCGCGCTCACCGCCGTAGTCGCTTGACACCTGCGACGAGGTGATGTTGGTCATCGTCGGCACTCCGTCGACAACGATGAGCGGCTGGTTGCTGCCCGAGATAGACTTGTTGCCGCGGAAGAGGATCTTCGACGAACCGCCGGCTCCCGTCGAGTTGGGCGTGATCTGCAGACCTGCGCTCTTGCCCTGGAGGGAGTTGATCATGTTGACAGACTTGATGTCGTTGACATCCTTTCCGCCTACGGTCTGTGCCGAATAGGTGAGGGTCTCTGACTGGCGCTTGATACCCATGGCCGTCACGACCACCTCGCCGAGGCTCTCGGCGTTGGCCACAAGCGTGACGTTGATGACCTTGCGACTGCCGACCGTCTCTTCCTTGGTCTTCATGCTGATATAGGAGAATACCAGTACATCGCTCGGTGCGGCCTGTATGGTATAGTTACCGTTCAGGTCGGTCATGGTTGCATTCTTGGTGCCTTTCACAGACACGCTCACTCCAATGAGGGGATCACCCATCTCTTTGTCCTTGACGAGACCGGTCACCGTATGCGTCTGCGCATACGCCCCCGTCAGCAACATTCCGATGAGGAACATTACGACTATAAGAAATGATCTTTTCTGCATAGTTGAAGGGTTAATTAGATTAATGGTTTCTTGGTTCTTTATCAATGAATATTGCAAATGTATACATTTTCCTATTTATTGGCAAATACAAATACGAGAAAATAATTGTTAATTTTTCCGAGCGCCACAAATTGATAGTTTGTTTATTTATTGCCATTAACCAAAGTTTATATAAATTTCACACCAAAACCCAGAAAACCCGCGGAATTCCGTAAGTTTTCGGGGTTTTATTTTTGCAATTTCTGAAAATTTGTTATAAAATTATTTTGAATTCACATTCTCACCGTCTACCTTTGCATTGTCATCCCAAGAGAAATCGCGGGACCAGGCATCACCGATTGTCCAACCGCCAAAATGACACGAATATGAAGAAGTCCATCATTTCCACAATGAAAACCATCACCGTCATCATGTTTGCAAGCGTCATCACGCTCGTGACCAGTTGCAGCACCGACGATGACACCACCAACGGCAAGATAGCCGGATGTACGGCCACCATCACCGTGACTCCTTCCGAAGATGCACAAGACGTCTGCGAGACCACGATTGAGTATACCGACACCGACGGCAACACCCGCCACGAGTCTGTATGCGGCGGCATCTGGATGACAACGGTAGACTGCGGACAGTTGCCCTTCGAAGGCGAGATCACCATCACGCAAACCCTCCGCCCCGGCACCAGACTCTCCAAGTCTTCCTATCGCCTCGGCGCCGAAATCAAGACCGCCTACGCTGCCCTCTACACCAGCGGCATCGTCGACAGCAAAGCCGCCTCGCGCGTGAGCAGCAATTTCAAGACCGTCAAGAAAGACCTCATCGGCAGCCACGCACAGACCGTCACCAAGAAATACACCGTCACCTCCAGCGCAAGCGGCGGGTCGGTCATCGTAAGAGAAAGGTAAAGGAAGCAATATCAAGAAAGGTAAATGAATCCACATATGTAATGTAATGTCGCTTTGATTTGAAAACTCAAGCCCCCACACGGACAAACATCCTGTGGGGGCTATTTGTTTTTCCGCCCGATACAAGCCAAGCGGACCTTTGGGTCTTCGCCAAGTGACGGCGCCCTGCACTAAAATATCATTTTCACACAAAACAAAAGATTTTCGTTGATAATATTCCCCGTTTCCGGCAAAAAGCATTACCTTTGCCGGCAACAACATTATAATAGCGAAATATGAACAAAAGTGCAATTGCGTGCAGTGCTATTTTCTTTCTTTCTTTTCATGCAAACGCACAGACCTATTTCCAATGTGATTTCAGCAAGGGAATTCCCGCTGAGTTCACCCTCATAGACAACGACGGAAACACGCCCTCGACCGACATGGCCAACGAAGGCTTTGCCGTAGGCACACCGTGGATAGCCGCCGCGCCCAAGGGCGAGAGCAATCTTGCCGCGTGCAGCACATCGTGGTACTCGACCTCCGGCACGTCCGACGACTGGCTCATCACCCCCGCCTTCACCGTCACCGACGACAATGTGCAACTCTCCTGGCGCGCCAAGGCATCCGACAAACGCAACAGTGACGGCTACGCCGTATACATCTCGGAGACAGGCGGCAAGACCATCGCCGATTTCGACAAGTCAGCGCCCCTTTACTCCACCGAGAAGGAGGCGAGCGAATGGACCAGCCACAGCGTATCGCTCGACGCCTACAAGGGCAAGACGGTGACCATCGCCTTTGTCAACAATTCCACCGACAAGAACCGCCTCTACATCGATGACATTACCGCCGCCGTGAAGAGCGACGTCACTGTCGCCGTCACCTCCGACCGCGGCACACCGCGCCTCGGCGAGACCGAAATTGTGGTCAGCACGACCAACCTGTCTGACACGCCCATCGACGGCTACGACCTCACCCTGGCCTATGACGGAAAGGAGTACACCCAGCACATCGATGCCACACTGCCCGCGGGCGGATATGACGACGTCGTGCTCGACAAGAAGATCACCCTTGAGAAATACAAGCCCGTACCCTTCACGGTAACCGTGAAAGCCGGCGACAACAAGTTTACCACACAAAGCGACCTCACCGCCTACCAGCGCCACATCATCTGCGAGGAGGGCACCGGCACATGGTGCGGCTACTGCGTGCGCGGCCTTGTGTTCGTAGACTCCCTGAAAAACACCGCCGCCGACTGGGCCATACCCATAGCAGCACACAGCGGCGACCCGATGTACAGTGCCTACACCCCGAAGGCCCTCAACTACATGAGCACTTCCGGACTTCCCGCAGGATCTGTCAACCGCAAGTCGAAGGTCGACCCGAGCAGTTTCTTCACCGTAGGCAAAAAACTGTTCGACCGTGAGACCGTGCTCGTAGACATAGACGTGCAGGCTTCGCTCGACGAGGCATCGCGCTCCGTCACCTCCTCCACCACCCTGCACTTCGCCGACAAGGGCAAAAACACCAACTACGGCCTGTCCTACGTCATCGTAGAGAACAACGTACACCATCCCTCCAACGGCGACACCAACCACACCACCAACGGATACATGCAGCACAACTCCTACGCAGGAGGCGAGGAAGGCTCCATGGGAGGCTACGAGAACCTCGACGAGTGGGTGTCGTCAGACCTCATGTACTACCAGGCTGTAGGCCGGGGATACATTGGCGACTTCGACGGCGAGGCCGGAAGCGTACCCGCCGACTACAAGGCCGACGAGGCCATCACATACGAGAAGGACTTCACGCTGCCGACCAATATTCTCGATGACGCCAACACACGCCTCATCGTGATCCTTGTCGACAAGAGCGACGGCCACGTGGTCAACGCGCTCAGCGTACCGCTCGGCCACAACGAAACCACCGGCATTGCCTCCGTCACCACCGCCCCGCAGACCCAAGGCATCACCCGCTACTACAATGCCGACGGCACACAGAGCAGCAGTCTGCATACTGGTCTGAACATCGTGCGCCGCGCCGACGGAAAGACCGTGAAGATCATGATCAGGAAATAATACACCATCCGACCACACCTCATACAAAGCCGCTTGACGACCTCCGTCAAGCGGCTTTTCGTACCCTAAAACGTGTATAATTTAAGTTTTTTTGTTAACTTTGCACACACTTTAGGCGTGTTCTATAAATTCCACGCATTTTTAAATTTGTATTTAGACAGGTTGCTCTTTGTGGCTTTTTGTTTTTATCCGGCACCTTTCCCT
>CAVFEZ010000010.1:0-61124 GCA_963621665.1 Akkermansia muciniphila
CACTTCCGCGAAGAGCACCAGACCCCCGAGGGCGAGGCACAGCGCGACGACGAGAACTACTTCTACGTAGGCTGCTGGGAGTACCAGGGCAGCGACGAGAAGGCTCCCGAACTCATCAAAGAGCCCCTGGAGTATGAGGCAATCAAAGTACAAACCAGAAATTATAAGAACTAAATCGATATGGCAAACATTTCATTCACACTGAGATATTGGCGTCAGAACGGTCCTAAGGAAAAGGGACACTTCGACACACGCGAGATGAAGGACATCCCCGACGACACCTCCTTCCTCGAGATGCTCGACATACTCAACGAGCAGCTCATCGGAGAAGGCCAGGAGCCGTTCGTCTTCGACCATGACTGCCGCGAGGGTATCTGCGGTATGTGCTCGCTCTACGTCAACGGACATCCCCACGGTCCCAACACCGGTGCTACCACCTGCCAGTTGTATATGCGTAAGTTCAACGACGGCGACACCATCACCGTAGAGCCTTGGCGCTCTGCCGGCTTCCCCGTCATCAAGGACTGTATGGTAGACCGCTCCGCCTTCGACAAGATCATGCAGGCCGGCGGCTACACCAGCGTACGTACCGGACAGGCACAGGACGCCAATGCCATCCTCATCCCCAAGGCCAACGCCGACGAGGCTATGGATGCCGCCACATGTATCGGTTGCGGTTGCTGCGTGGCAGCCTGCAAGAACGGTTCGGCCATGCTGTTTGTCAGCTCCAAGGTCAGCCAGTTCGCCCTCCTGCCCCAGGGCCGTCCCGAGGCCGCCAAGCGTGCCAAGGCCATGGTTGCCAAGATGGAGGAGCTCGGATTCGGCAACTGCACCAACACCCGCGCCTGCGAGGCTGAGTGCCCCAAGAACGAGTCTATCGCCAACATCGCCCGCCTGAACCGCGAGTTCATCAAGGCCAAGCTGGCAGACTGATCCTGATTGTAACAGACAATATACTATAAGCAAAAGCGTGCGGTCCTGACGGGCCGCACGCTTTTGCATTGGTGGTATGCCGGTTATTGGTGACCGGTGGAAATGTCGCAACGGGTGAGTCTCGTAGGGACTCCTTGTTTTATCATTCTCTTCTTCCTACGCCTGCGCCTCGTCATTCTCCTCATGCTCCCCGATGATCGAGTTGCGGTAGGCGCGGGGCGACATGCCCAGCTCGCGCCGCACATACTTGCCGAAGTAGGAGAGGTTGGAGATGCCCAGTTCGGTGGCGATCTCCTTGATGCTCTTGTCCTTGCGGCGCAGGTGGAACTTGATGTCCTGCAGGATGTACTTGGCGATGACATCGGAAGCCGGCTTGCCCGTCACGCTCTTGCACACGGCCGAGAGATACTTCGGCGTGACGCACAGGCGCGAGGCATAGTCCTTCACCTCGCGGGGCTTGGGATACGAACCCACAAGCAGGCGCATGAAACGGTCGAAGAGGTTCTCGGCCGAATTGTAGGTGGTCTCGGCAGGCTTGTAGAACCTCACCAGACGGTCGCCCAACTCATAGACCAGTGCCCGCACCAGCGAGTCGATGACCTCCTCATGGTGGCGCAGCGGCGTAGCGTTGAGTTTGGTCTTGATGAGCGAACAGTACTGGCGGAACATATAGCACTCCTCACCGTTGAGCCGGAGGATGGGATTGTTGTCAAGAAAATTGAGCGTGTCCCACATACTGCCCGCAAAGACGATGTTGCGCTCAAAAAACTCCTGCGGCACCAGCACGCCGCAACAGGCGAAATTGTTGCTCGAACCGAGGCTCTCCACCTGCAGACTGGGACGGCAGATGAACAGGTCGCCCTCCTCCATGCGGTACTGCGTGCCGCTGACCTCAAGGTCGGCCGTGCCTGCGCAGCAAAGCACAAATCCGCAGACGCTCAGCGTGACGAGCCGCTGGCTCAGGCCGCCGATATAGTCGACCACCTGCACAAGATGGCCCATGCTGCCGGGAGCAGCCTCAGCGATGGTCTTGGGTTGGGGTTCGGGTGCGCCGACGGGCGACGCAGTGGGGGTGGACTGTATCTCCATTTGCATATCTTCTCTATATCTGTTCTATATTTCTCTATATTTCTGTTTGGTTGTTATAACGTCCTTCCGGAACACTTGCCACATAAGGAAATGCAAAGGTAACAAAAATTTTCCGCGCACGGCAGAACCGCCATTTCCTTATAGACAATGTGGAAGCCGCCCGGCAAGACCGAAATCATACAAAACGTAAGGAATATTAGGCAAATATTATACAAATTTTGCATGAAAACCCCGAAAACTCGGGGAATTCCGCGGGTTTTCGGGGTTTTATTTTACGATTCTGCGAAAAAATGTTAGAAAAAAATTTGGAGTATTACATCCCAACCTATACCTTTGCACCCGTCATCTGACAGCAACCCCAGATGCAGAAAGCAAGACAAGCGCGAGCCATGCCCGCACTTCTCCCGGGGAAGCAAAAGAGATATGAAGCAAAAGAAAAATTCACTTACACAATAAGCAAAAATTTAAAACACGTAATAGTATGAAAAAGTTAGCATCTCTCGCAATCGCACTCATCGCCGCCCTCGGCGCATTCGCACAACCCGAAGCCGGCACGTTCTCCCTCACCCCCACCGTCGCATTCAACACGGCAGAGCTCACAGGCAACGTCTACGACGCCAAGTACCAGGACTATGGTGAATGTCAGGGCGGTATCCGCCTCGGATTCGCAGTAGGCGTAGACGCCGGATACCAGGTATCCAAAAAGTTTGCCGTCAGCGCCGGAGTATTCTACTCCCTGCAGGGATCCACACGCGACTACAGCATCAAATTCCCCACAACAGGATATGAGTACAAAGACCAGAGCCATCTCGACCTGAGCTACATCAAAGTGCCCATTCTGGCCAACGTCTATCTCTTCAAGGGATTTGCCGTGAAGGCCGGTATCCAGCCCGGAATCCTGGTAGCCGCCAAAGACAAGGTGAAGACCACCTCTACAGCCAGCGGTGAAACCAAGAAGACTGTAGACAGGAAGGACAACTTCAACACCGTTGACTTCTCTATCCCCGTAGGCCTTTCCTACGAGTTCAGAAACGGCCTCATGATCGGCGCACGCTACGAGATTGGCCTGACAGACGTCGTCAAGAGCAGCAGCGCACTCGACAAGGCCGGCAAGAGCGGCAAGAACTCCGTACTCCAGATCTCACTCGGCTACAAGTTCAAACTCTAAGAGCGCCGCACCTCCATCCTACACCCCGACCATTTGCACCGACAACAAGTGGCAGTCACGGCAGCCAGACCCCTAAGCCACCGTACCGACCACTCTACATAGAATATATATTGCTTCATACATATTCGTGTTTCCGGCCCCACCAGTATGGATATATAGGTGGGGCTGGGTTTTTTTTATATTATTGGGGCGGGTAGGAAAACTGTTGTTATCCGGCAAAAATATCGCAGACGGCGAGTCCCGTAGGGATATCACAAACAAGGAGTCCCGTAGGGATTTGGCATAAACCAATTAAGAATTTCGCAAGCGTGGGTCCCGTAGGGATTGTTCCGCAAGTAGGGAATCGCAACAGGGATATCGCAAGCAAGGAGTCCCGTAGGGACGATATAATAGAGGGTAGGGCGTAAGCCCTACCTTTTTTGTTGCAACCCAACAAGTTGCCCCTGTAAGGGGCGCATAATTCAAAATTCGTGAGATTAGTAAAATTCGTGGTTAATACAACCAATGCCCCGTGGTATGATGAACCACGAATTTTACTAATCTCACGAATAAAAAAATGCCATGCGCCGTGACAATCCGCACGACCCGTTGCATTATGCGCCCCTACAGGTAGGGACTTGTTATTTCTTCACCGTCTTCCCCCCGCCGAGCACGAGGTGTGCAAACACGGGATAGTGGTCGGAGGGATTGCGGCGCACGCCACGTGTCAGCCCGTTGGGGTCGGGCTGGGGAGTGGTGAGCGGTGTCCAGTACGACTCGGTGAGGATGGCGTAGCGGTCGACGGTTGTCTCGGGCGACACAAAGATGTGGTCGATACGGCTGTCGGTGAAGGCATCGGTATGAAAATCATTGAACGTGCCGTTCTCTGCCAGGCGCAGGCGGGCAGACTCGTAACAGTCCTTGAGCAGACCGGAGTGGGCAAGGATAGCGTACGACTCGTCGTGCTGGTCGACATTGAAGTCGCCCGTCACCACCACAGGAGCGCCACCGGCGATGGTCTTGATGCGCGAGAGCACGAGGTGCATCGACTCGCGGCGGGCCACCACGCCCACATGGTCGGTATGGAGGGTGAAGAAGAAGAAGCGGGTCTTGGTGGCCGTCTGCTCAAACTCGGCCCAGGTGCAGATGCGGGTGCAGACGGCATCCCATCCGAGTCCGGGCTTCTCGGGAGTCTGCGAAAGCCAGAAATGACCGTCGCGTATGAGGCGCAGCCGGTCTTTCTTGTAGAAGATGGCCGAATACTCGCCGGCCTCCTTGCCGTCGTCACGGCCTACGCCCACATATCCGTAGCCGTCGAGCCCGGCCAGCAGGTCCTGCAGCGGACCGTGGAGTACCTCCTGGGCGCCGAACACGTCGGGCGACTCAAAGTTGACCAGACCGCAGACAGTCTGGCAGCGGCGGGGCCATCCGTTGCCTTCGCTGGCATCGTCGTCATTCTGATAGCGCACGTTGTAAGTGCCTACATAGAGCGGTTGCGCCGACACAGCCAGCGCAAACAAGGCCACAAGGGCCGAAAGAAGAATGCGTTTCATTGTTTTTCCGTATGATTTATTTGATGGTTGTCGTTTGACCTTCGGCTGCCACACGGGCCACACCGGGCGGTGCGCCAGCCTGTATGCGCACAAAGGTACGCTTTTCGGCCGACAAAAGCGAGGCTGCGGGGCGATTTCGCCCCCGAATTCTTTCACCGCTGCAAATGTTTTGATAATTTTGCACTTCTATCAGGAACTGTCAAAAACAGAAACGCCGCATTCATATCAGGAACAAAAACGCCCATGGTACTCAACTATATTTGGATAGCCTTCTTCCTCATCGCCTTTGCCATCGCCCTCGTGCGGCTGGTGTTCATGGGCGACACCGAAGTGTTTCCCGCCATCATGAACTCCACGTTTGACACCTCGCGCACGGCCTTCGAGATCTCGCTCGGTCTGACGGGTGTGCTCTCGCTGTGGCTCGGCGTGATGCGCGTCGGCGAGCGCGGAGGGGTGGTCGACGCCCTGGCCCGCCTGCTCTCGCCCGTCTTCACCCGGCTCTTTCCGGCCATCCCCAAGGGACACCCCGTGACGGGCAGCATCTTCATGAACATCGCCGCCAACATGCTCGGCCTCGACAACGCCGCCACACCGCTCGGCCTGCGTGCCATGGAGCAGTTGCAGGAACTCAACCCGAAGAAGGACACGGCCACCGACCCGATGATCATGTTTCTCGTGCTCAACACGTCGGGACTCACGCTCATCCCCGTCTCCATCATGGTCTACCGCGCACAGATGGGCGCGGCCCAGCCCACCGACGTGTTCATCCCCATCCTGCTGGCCACCTTCTTCTCGACACTGGCCGGCATCATCGTCACGTCGCTCTACCAGCGCATCAATCTCATCAACCGCACCATGCTCCTCACCCTGGGCGGCATGTCGGCTGCCGTGGCCGCCATCATCTGGGGCTTCGCCCGGATGGACAAGACACAGATGAACACCGTGAGCACCACCGTGGCCAACATCCTGCTCATGGGCATCATCGTGGCCTTCATCCTCGCCGCCATGCGCAAGAAGGTCAACGTGTACGACGCCTTCATCGAGGGTGCCAAGGAAGGATTCTCCACCGCCGTGCGCATCATACCCTATCTCGTGGCCATGCTCGTGGGCATCGGCGTGTTCCGCGCCTCGGGCGCAATGGACATGCTCGTCGACGGCGTGAAGTGGACGGTAGCCTCGCTCGGGGGCGACACCTCCTTTGCCGGCGCACTGCCCACCGCCCTGATGAAACCGCTCTCAGGCAGCGGCGCACGCGGCATGATGGTCGACGCGATGAGCACCTACGGCGCCGACTCGTTTGTGGGCCGCCTGTCGTGCATCTTCCAAGGATCGACCGACACCACCTTCTACATCCTCGCCGTCTATTTCGGCAGCATCGGCGTGCGCTACACCCGGCACGCCGTGGCCTGCGGTCTGCTGGCCGACCTGGCCGGAGTCATCGCCGCCATCGCCATCGCCTATATGTTCTTCTGAGAGAAGACTGTATTCCGGTGGATTCGGCAAAAAGAATTCCCCGTCCTTTCATATCCTTATAAAAGCGTGAACCGCTGAGGGACACGCCCGTCACATTTCTATGGCAAACCTGAAATCACTGGCAAAAGACACTGCCATCTACGGTCTGAGCAGCATTGCAGGCCGGTTTATCAACTATCTGCTGGTACCCATCCAGACCACCGCCTTCGCAGCGGCCGGCGGCGAGTACGGCGTGGTGACCAACATCTACGCCTACACCGCCCTGCTGCTCGTCATCCTCACCTACGGCATGGAGACCACCTTCTTCCGCTACGTCAACAAGGCCGAAGAGGATGCCCGCACCGTCTACTCCACCGTACTCATCTCAGTAGGCACGACGGCCGCCCTCTTTGTGGCGCTCGTGTTCGCCTTTCTGCCGCAGATAGCGGCCTTCATGAAGTACCCCGACCATAGCGACTGGGTAGCGGTGATGTTTCTCTGCGTGGCCATCGACGCCTTCAAGTGCATCCCCTTCGCCTATCTGCGCTACCAGAAGAAAGCCATCAAGTTTGCCTGTCTGCAACTGGTGAACATCATCCTCAACATCATCCTCAACCTGCTCTACCTCATCGTGCTGCCCGCCCTCAGGCTCAACCCCTTCGGACTCTACGACAAGGACTTCACGCTCGACGTGGGCATGGTATTCTACATCAATCTTGTCTGCACCGCCGTGGTGCTGCTCTGCTTCTGGCGCGAACTGACCGGATTCCGCTGGCGCTTCGATGTCCGCCTGTGGCGGCGCATGCTGCGCTACGCCTGGCCGCTGCTCGTGCTCGGCATCGCCGGCATACTCAACCAGACGCTCGACAAGATCATCTTCCCCTACCTCTACCCCCTGGCCGACAGCAAAGCGCAGCTCGGCATCTACGGCGCCGCCACCAAGATAGCCATGATCATGGCCATGATCACACAGGCCTTCCGCTACGCCTACGAACCGTTTGTCTTCGGCAAGTCGAAAGACAAGGACAACCGCGAGACCTACGCCAAGGCCATGAAGTACTTCATCATCTTCACCCTCCTGGCCTTCCTCACCGTCATCGCCTACCTCGACGTGCTGCGCTACATCATACCCAACCGCAGTTACTGGCCCGGCCTGCGCGTCGTGCCCGTGGTCATGGCCGCCGAAATCATGATGGGCGTGTACTTCAACCTCTCGTTCTGGTACAAACTCATCGACAAGACCATCTACGGTGCATGGTTCTCCGCCGCCGGATGCATCGTGCTCGTGGCCGTCAACGTGGCTTTCGTGCCTACCTGCGGCTACATGGCCTGCGCCTGGGGAGGCGTCGCCGGATACGGCACGGCCATGGTGCTGTCGTACATCGTGGGACAGAAGAAGTACCCCATCGCCTACCCCATGCGGTCGATCGCCGTCTACGTGGCCATCACCGCCCTATTCTACGTCGTCATACGCTGGTCGAACGCCCATCTGCCCCTCGCCGCAGCCCTCGCCGTCAACACGGTGGTGGTACTGATGTTCGTCGGCCACATCGTCTACCATGACCTGCCCCTCTCGTCACTGCCCGTCGTGGGCAAATACTTCAGGAAGAAAGGCGGCGAATGACGAGTCCCGTAGGGACGACACATTTGAATTGGGAATTACCCCTCTGCAACAAAAACAAAACAACAAACATAAAAAATCAATGAAAACATCCAAACTCCTGCTGGCGGCCGCGCTGACCCTCTCGGCCCCCGCCGCACAGGCCGACGAGGGCATGTGGACCCTCTACGACCTGCCCCAGGCCGTATACAACCAGATGTGCGGCTACGGGTTCGCCCTGCCCTACGACGGACTCTACAACAGTCCCGACGCCATCAAGAACGCCGTGGTCAACTTCTCGGGCTACTGCTCGGGCGTGGTCGTCTCGCCCGACGGCCTCGTGTTCACCAACCACCACTGCGGCTTCGAGGCCATACGGTCGCACTCCACCGTCGAGCACGACTATATGCTCAACGGTTTCTATGCCAAGACCTACGAAGAGGAACTGCCCAACGAGAACATGTTCGTCAGTTTCATGATCGACCAGCGCGACCTCACCCCGCAACTCGACGCCATGGGCTTCTCCGCCCTGAGCGCCGCCCGACAGGATGAGGTGCTCGACTCCATCGAGAACGCCCTCAGCCGCGAGGTGCACGCCAAGGACTCCACCCTGCGCCTCGAGATCAAGCCCTTCTACGAGGGCAACCGCTACTACGCCACCACCTACCGCGACTTCACCGACCTGCGCCTGGTCTTCACCATCCCCAAGTCGATGGGCAAGTTCGGCGGCGAGACCGACAACTGGATGTGGCCCCGGCAGACGTGCGACTTCTCCGTCTTCCGCATCTACGCCGACCCGAAGACCGGCGGACCGGCCAAATACTCCAAGGACAACGTGCCCTACCACCCCAAGCACTGGGCTCCCGTGTCGCTCGACGGATACAAGGACGGTGACTTCGCCATGACCATGGGCTATCCGGGCTCTACAGAGCGCTATCTCTCCTCGTACGGCATACAACTCATGCACGATGCCGAAAACGCGCCACGCGCCCAAGTACGCGGTGTCAAGCAAGACGTGATGGCCCGCCACATGCGTGCCTCCGAAGCCGTGCGCATCAAGTACGACTCGAAGTACGCCCAGAGTTCCAACTACTGGAAAAACTCCATCGGCATGAACAAGTGCATCGACTCCATCGGACTCGTGCGCCAGAAGGCCGAATACGAACAGCGCATACGCGCCTACCAGGACAGCACGGGCTACCTCAAGGGCAAACTCGACCTCGACCTCCTGGCCCGCCTCTATGCAGAGGCCAACTCGCTGGAACGCGAGTACACCCTGTGGCGCGAGACCTTCGGACGCACCAACGAGTTTACCACCCGCGCCATGCGCCTGAGTTACGGCATGCCCGTCAAAGGCCCCAAGGACAGCAAGAAAAAGCAATACGTGGAGTTCGACGACAACTCCGACACCTGGGATGCCGCCCTCGACCGCGAGGTGATGGGTACGCTGCTGGCCAACTACGCCGCCCAGATGCCCAAAGACCGTCTGCCCGAATTCTACAAGACCATCGACACCCGCTTCGGCGGCGACTGCCAGAAGTACACCGACTGGCTCTGGGACAACTCGCTCATCATGAAGGGCGGCAAGATCTACTTCGACCGCAAAGCGTACAAGAATGACCTCGGCGTGGCCTACGGTCTCGACGTGACCGACATCGCCGCACAACTGCAGGCTCGCATCCGTCCGCTCAAAGACAGCATCGACGTGCAGGAGCGCTACCTCTGCGCCGCCAAACTGCGCATGGAGGAGGACCTGCCCCACTACTCCGACGCCAACTTCACACTCCGCCTGAGTTACGGACAGGTAGGCGGATACCTGCTCAACGGCCGTCCGTCGGGCTACTACACCGACGCCGCCAGCATCGTCGAGAAGATGAAGGCCGCCGACAAGGTGGCCGACTACAAGGCCGAACCCATCATGCACGAACTCATGTCGGCCTCCGACTTCGGACAGTATACAGACACGACCAGCGGCAAGATGCAGCTCTGCTTCCTGACCAACAACGACATCACCGGCGGCAACAGCGGATCGCCCGTCTTCGGCGGCAAGGGACAGCTCCTCGGCCTGGCCTTCGACGGCAACTGGGACTCGCTGGCCGGCGACATCTGGTTTGACAAGCACCTCGGCCGCTGCATCTGCGTCGACATCCGCTACATGATCTACCTCATGGACAAGTGGGGACACGCCGACCGCCTGCTCCGCGAGATAGGGGCAAAATAATTTTTTCCGGTAAAACATCACAACGGGCGAGTCCCGTAGGGACGAAATAATAGAGGGTAGGGCGTAAGCCCTACCTTTTTTTGTTGCAACCCCAACAAGTGCCCCTTACAGGGGCAATTCGTTGGGTATCAATAAAAAAACGTAGGGGTACGCTCGACTTTGTCGCTTGCCTTGGCAAGAACCCCTACGCTATACTATGTTGTCCCTACGGGACTCACGCTTGCGAATATAATGTTTGCGGAAATTTACACAACCCGCATTTGCGTTCAACTCCCTGCGGGACTCGCCCGTTGCGAAACATCCCCTGCGGGACTTTCTATTGTCTCTACTATATGTTTTCGTCTGTTGTTGTTGTCATGTCTGTTATTGTTGTTTTTCTCTACTGCATCACTGTTTTTTGGTATGTGCGAATACCCAGTCGAGCCGTGTGTCGGTGTAACTCATTTTGCAGGTGTTCTCGTGTGTCCAACCCTTTTCGGTGTCCATGAGGTAGACGGCGCCGTAGCGGTCGGCCTCCTGTAGGAAATCCTGCACGGCGGATATGCTCATGATGACGTCGGCAGTGCCCATGACCGTGTAGAAGGGCGTGTGGGCGACGGCTTCGGCATCGAGGCCTGTGGGGTTTCCGGCTACGGGCATGGCGGCGGCGAACAGGTCGGGGTATTCGGCCAGCATGTTCCATGTGCCGGTGCCGCCCATCGATCCGCCGAAGATATAGGTGCGTGTAGCGTCGTGGTCGCTTCTGGTGGCGTAGGTGTCGGTGAGGCCGCGCAGGACACCGAGCATGGTGCCGATCCACGATTTTGTCTCGGGGCATTGCGGTGCGATGAGTGTGGCTTTCGTCTTGTGGCGGGCGAGGTATGAGGCGATGGCCTGTACGCCGTCTTCCTGTATCTGCTTTTCGTTGTCGTTGCCCTTGCTGGTGCCGCCGTGCAGGTAGATGACGGTGATGGCCTTGCCGTCGTTGTCGGCGGCGATGTCGGCCACGCGGTAGGGCAGGGTGACGTTTCCGGAAGAAAAACTACCGGTCGAAAAGGTGTACTCTTCGACCGGTGCCTTGTCTTCCTCGTCAATTGTATTTTTCTCCTCGTTCTGACTGCATCCGCTGATGAGGAGCAGACCGAAGATAAGAGCGGTGATTGTTCTATACATGTCGAGGTCTTCTGAATGATGTATCTACAATGTTTCTGAAAAAAAATGAATCCTGTGTTATACTGTGCGCAGATGCTATTTGCGCTTTGACGGTTTGGCGGGTTTGTTGCCGTTGTTCCGTCTGTCTGAGAGGCGTTTCATCATCTTGCGTTCCTGTTCGTAGACCTTCTCTATTTGGGTCTGGGTGAGGAATTTGGAGTACTTCTTGTAATACTTCTGACGGATGCTGAGCACCTTTTCGCTCGTTTCGAAGCGCTGTTTGATGCGCTGCTCGTTGTCGCGCTCGGTGTTTCCCTTGCTTTCGGGATGGCGCGGTCCGAGGGCCCATATCTCCTTCTGGCAGTCGCAGTAGGTGGTGACAAACTTCTCGGTGACCTCGTCGCTGAAGGCCAGTTCTGAGGCGATGTGCCGGGCCTGTGTCTCGGCGAGTTGTTCGCGTGACATACGCTCCTTGCCGTCGTGTGCGGGGCGTCGGTTGGTCTGTGCGAAGGCGGTCTGGCAGCATACTGCCATGGCGAGGGCCATGAAGAGGGTTTTGATGATGTTCTTCATAATTTGCTTTTTTGTATATGTATTAGTACTGATTGGATTCCTCGGATGCATCCCCGTTGAGGAACACGTCGTCCTGGTAGACGGAGAGCAGGAAGGCCTGGTCGTCGGCGCTCAGTTGGCAGAAGGCCGTCTCCACGTCGCTGGCTGTGGCGGTCTGCGGGGTGGGACGGATGGCCGTGACCGTCAGTACGATGGCTGCTGCCGCCGCCGCTGCTGCGACCCATTTTTTCGCGGTGCCGAGGCGGGGTGTGCGGTGTCGGGGCGTATGCGCTTCCGTAGTCTTTGCTGCCTCCGTTGTTTCCGTTACGGACTGGTGGAGTCGGGCGAACACGTTGTCCTCGAAGTGGTCGAGGTGTCCTTCGGGGGCGGAGTAAGGTAGGCGCTTGCCGACGGAGTCAAGGTCAAAATCTCTGTTCATCGTGTGTATGTTGTTTGCAGTGGATACTATGTTTGCGGGTGGCGGGAAGAAACCGCCGTCAGTCGTGCGACCTCATATATGCTATGATCTTCTCCTTGGCCGTGTGGTAGTTGGCCTTGGCGGCGGAGGGTGTCGATGCGGTGGCCTGGGCGATCTCGGCGTAGTCCAGTTCATCGTAGTAGCGCAGGTTGAAGGTGATGCGCTGCTTCTCGGGCAGACTGAGGATGGCCTTTTGCAGTCTGACGGCCTCGAGGTCGGAGTAGTCTACGTAGCCGTCGTCGGGTATGAGGTCGGCCTGTGTCTCGTCACCTTCGGCGGCGTGCCGCTTGCGGGCTTCGATGGCGCGCAGGGCCTCGTTGGTGGCGATGCGGAACACCCATGCACGCAGTGAGTGGCCGTCCCTGATCTGGTCTGCCGACCGGTAGATTCTCACGAATGTCTCCTGGGCTGCATCTTGTGCATCGGCGTGTGCCACCACCAGCCGGCGGATGTGCCAGTATACCGCCTCCTTGTATTTGCCCATGAGCAGCCGCAGGCCGTCTTCGGCGTTGCGGTGCAGGGCTTCAGTGATATGTCTGTCGTCGATGGTCATGTCTCTTTTGTAGGAACGCAACTCAGTTGCTGTTTATTGCAGTGGCATTTTGAAGGCCTTTGGCGTTAAGCCAGTACGTACACCTTCTTCTTTCCGGTATACATGGCAGCGATGCGGTTTTTGCCGCTGGCGGCGAAAGCGTCGAGTTCGGCTTTGGCTGCGGTGCGGGTCAGTCCGGTCATGCTGCTGTATTTGCCGGGCGTGAGGGTGCGGTTCTCCTTCAGGTAGGCGATGGCCATGTGCAGCCGGTCTGTGCGTGTGAGGTGTGAAATGGTGCGCGTTGTCGTTGCGGGTTGCTTGACCACCACTACGGGTTGCGGCTTGTGCATGCGGTAGTGTATTCTTCCTCTGCGTTGGGCGGAAGCGGTGAGCGTGGCGGCCGTCATGACGGCCAGTGCGAGGGTTCTCCAGGTGAATGTTGCCATAGTATAGTCCCTTTCTTCTTTTTGTTTCTTTTTTTGGATGTCTGTTTCTTTTCCGCGGCCGCTGTTTGCGGTTGTCTGCCGGGGTGTTTCAGCGGCCCTTACGCTATAATGACCTTGAAAGGTGCGGAAAGTAAAATCGGGATGCCCGTTTTTTTGAAAAAAATATTGGAATTCGGGAAAAAGACCGCAAACGAAATGGTAAAAATCTCTGGCGGTGAGTACCGTAGGGAGTTGAACACAAGCAGAAAGTCCCGTAGGGAATGTTTCGCAAGCGTGAGTCCCGTCCCCCCTATCGGACAAGAATACTACAAGGGCCTTGTACGGTTGCTACAAGGCCCTTGTAGTGTCGCTACAAAGCCCTTGTAGTGCCCGTACAAGGCCTTTGTACGAAAACGAAAGAACAGAGGGCGGACGGGAGAGATTGTTGCCGCGCACAGGGTGCAAATCAAAAAACTTTTTCCTGTATGTTCTTTTTATTTTTTGTCCCTTTGCGGTAAATGTCTTTCTTTTCTTGTCGGTGTGTGTCTTTTTTTCTATTTTTGCAGAAATATGTATAGGCGGTAGCATTTTTTTTGCAGACTCTGCCTCTACCAAGGACGGCGCGCGGGCGCCGAAAGTCCATACATGGAAAGCGTCGCAACAGACACGGATACACGTGCGGGACAGTACATCGCTGAGGAACCTCCGGTACACCGCCACGCTGGAAGCACAAGCCAGAACGACATCTTTCGAAACCCTTCTGCACACGTCAGGAGGGGAAGAGAAGGTGTGCCGGCTTCTATAGACCAGATGGCGTGGTACGTGGTGCAGACCCGTCCCCACCAGGAGGCGCGGGTAGATGCCCTGTTGCGCGACGAGCGCACACGGCGGAAGAATATCCTCGAGACCTACTGCCCCACCCGCAAGAGTGTGCGTATGGAGCAGGCCGGACGCATCGTGGAGCGACCCCTCTTCGCCGGCAAGGTGTTTGTGCTCGGCACAGAGGACGCTATCAACGGAGCGCTCGCCGACCGCTATCCCGACGGCCATCTGGTGTATGACCGCACCCGGGGCAGCGTGATGCGCGTGCCCGAGTTGCAGATGCTCTTCTTCATGGACTTCAATGAGCACTACCCCGACGAGGTGCTTGTGCTCGAGCGGCCCTACACCGACTATGCCTTCAATCCCAAGATGGGCGAGGCCAACGAGGCCGTCATGGTCGTCGACGGGCCCTTTGCCGGAAAGACCGGCTACCTCATACGCTACCGTCGCAACCGCCGTCTCGTCTTTCAGATGCACGGCATGGCCGTCTCCATACCCGATGTGTGGAACTACCGTCTGCGCCGCCTGCACAACGCTTCGGCCGACCGCCAGTCGAAGGGTACCGCCCGTGGCCGAGCCGTCGACTTTCTGCGCGGCATCGTGCAGCAGAGCGGTTTTTGGAGCGACGATGCCGAGGCGATGCGCACCGTGCTCTCCCTGCTCGGGGCCGACCCCTCCATCACCCACCTGACCAGCCGTCTCGGCCGTGACGCCCGCTACGCCCGTCTGGCCGACGCGATAGGCCGTCTCAGCGCCGCCGGAGCATCGGTCTTGCTCACCCTCGCCGACTATTGCCGCACCGACGGCACCGTTGTGGAAAGCGTGGACAAAACGTTGCCCCTGCGTCCCTTCCTCACCCCCACCGCGTGGGGAGAAGACAGCCCCGGGGCCGACGATACACTCGTCGCCCACACCGACCGTTTCACCGAACTTGTGCGGCCGCTCCGCTTCACCGAGCCTACCTACCTTCCCGACAGCGACAGTGCCGGAGAGGTGGAGGTCGCCTACTACGCCCATCTGGGCATTCTGCGCAAGGCCAACGGACGCTACTGCGTGATGGCCGACTGGACACCCCTGCTGGCCGAGTACCTTCTGTTGGGCGGCGAAGCCAAGGAACGTCAGATGAACACCTTCCGCACGTTCAGTCCGCTGCTCTACGACGTTCTCTCGGGCCGTCACCGTGTAAAAGTGGAACGTGATATGCTCCTTGCCGGCCGCTGCGGACATGCGCTCTGCATCCATGTGTCCGACACTGTGTCCGACACCGCCAGCCCCCTCCCGTCGCCCGCCGTGACCGAGGCCGTCAACACCCTTGCCGACACCTGCCTCGCCCTCTGCCTCGAGATAAGCGGCAACACCCACCTCGCCCTTTGGCGCCGCCTGCTGCGCGGCGTGTGGCTCCACAGGTGACAATATAATATATCTGAAAAAACGACAAAAAACAACGCCATACCATCATGATGGACGAACTCAAGAAAATAGCCAACTCCTATGCCGAAGAGTATTGCTGCGACAGTATCTGTCCTGCCCACCTCTTCAAGGCCGTGCTCCACAAGGAGACCGGTCTGGTACACTTCATCGAGACCGATCTCGACAAGGACTACTACTACCTGCAGGACTGGGCCGACGTGCAGATGACCCTTCTGCCCCGTGCCGTGCGTCCCATGCACGACCTTCCGCTGAGCGACGAGTCAGTCGCCGTGATGGAAGAGGCCGACAATTTCGCCCGCCGCTTCGGACTCGAAACCGCCGATGCCGCCTGCGTACTCGCCGCCCTGGTGACCCCCGGTGTGGGCTTCACCTTCGACCAACTGAAGACCCTCCCCCTCACCACCGCCGAGATCTGCGCCCGGCTCGATGCCCCGACCGCATCAGGCAGCCAGCAGGCTGCCCCTGCCGCCGTCCATCCCTATGTAGAGGCCGCCTCCGGTTCGTCGGCCCTTGGCAAATACTGTATCGACCGTCTCGCCGAGATACGGGGCGGCAAGCGCCGCACCATTGTCGGTTTTGAGAAGGAGATTTCCACCTTCTACGAGATCCTCGGCCGCAAGACCAAGGCCAATATTCTCGTCACCGGAGAGTCGGGCGTAGGAAAGACCTCGCTCGTCGAAGGATTCCTCTGCAATCTGGCCGACGGAGCCGTGCCCTCCTTCCTCCGCCAGGCCCGCGCCTACGAGCTTGACACCGCCGCCCTCTCGGCCGGCGCATCGTACAAGGGCGAGATCGACGACCGCTTCAAGAAGGTCGTTGCCGAACTCTCGGCCCAGGAAGGCGGCATCCTCGTCATCGAGTCGATAGAAAAACTGTTCGACCGCCAGGGCAGCCTCTACGGTGCCTCGTCGATACTCAAGCAAGAGACCGCCAAGGGCAATCTCCTGCTCGTCTGCACCGCCACCACCGACGGTTACACCAAGCATATAGAGACCGACAAGGAGTTTGCCGGACAGATGGAGCGCATCGCCCTCGACGAGCCCACCGCCGACCAGAGCCTCCGCATACTCAGCGGTGTCATGCCCGAGTATGAGACTTACCACGGTCTCACGGTCGGTCCGGAGGTGCTGGAGACCTCCGTGCGGCTGGCCAAGCGCTATCTCACCGAGAAAGCCCTGCCCACCTCCGCCATCGACCTCATCGACCGCACCCTCTCGCTGCTCAAGACCATGAACGACATGAGCCGCACCGACATCGCCTCCTATCGCGAAGATCTGTCGGGCATCCTCGCTCCCGCTCCCGCCGACGATGATGCCGTGGCGCTCAAAGACCTCGAGTGGCTCGACTATCGCATCGCCAACAAGACCAACTGCATCCTCGCCGCCCAGATAGAGGACGACGATACCGAGTTTGCCCGCATCCCCACCGTCGGCCAGCGTGCCGACCGCATCACCGCCGTGCTCGACCGGCTCGACAGCCTGAGCCAGGAACCGCGCACCGTGCTGCAGCCCTCCGACCTCTATGCCGTCGTGGCCAAGCAGACCGGCATCCCCTTGGGCAAGGTGCAGGTGAAGGAACGCGACCGCCTGCTCGGTGCCGAGGATACGCTCAAGCAGCGCGTCGTCGGTCAGGACCACGCAGTGAAGAAAGTGCTCGACGCCGTCTTCGAGTCCCGCTCCGGACTCAACAAGAAGGGCCAGCCCATGGGCTCGTTCTTCTTCCTCGGTCCGACCGGAACCGGAAAGACCGAACTCTCCAAGGCGCTCGCCGCCTTCCTCTTCGGCGACGAGTCGGCCCTGATACGCTTCGACATGTCCGAATTCAAGGAAGAGCACTCCGTCGCCCTGCTCTACGGTGCCCCTCCGGGATACGTCGGTTATGAGGAAGGCGGACTGCTCGTCAACAAGATACGCCAGAAACCCTACTCCGTGGTGCTGTTCGACGAGATAGAGAAGGCCCACAAGTCGGTCTTCGACCTCTTCCTCCAGATACTCGACGAGGGCAAACTGCACGACCGTCTCGGCCGTGTGGGTGACTTCTCCAACGCCCTCATCCTCTTCACCTCGAACATCGGCAGCAAATATATCGTCGATGCCTTCACCTCTACCGGCAATCCGCCCGCAAACAACGACCTCATGGAGATCATGCAGGGCTACTTCCGTCCCGAGTTCCTGGGCCGTCTCACCGAGATCGTGCCTTTCGCCCCCATCAGCGAGGACACCGTGAAGCGCATCTTCGACATCCACCTCAAGGGCCTGCTCACCCAACTCGGCGAGCAGAACATCACCCTCGAGATCACGCCCGAGGCCCGTCACCAGATCGCCATGCGCGGGTTCAATCCCCAGTACGGCGCACGCCCCGTCATCGGCATCATCCGCAAGGAGATACGCCACCCGCTCTCCAAACTCATCATCGCAGGCAGCGTGAAGCCCGGCGACACCGTCGTGCTCGGCCTCGGCGAGGACGGACAGCCCGCCTTCAGCGTCAAGGAGCAAAGCGGTGCAGCCGAATAAGGGCGATCGTAGAATCACAGAATAATCATAGAAAAATCAACAACTAAAAAACAATACAGTTATGGCAATCAAAGAGAATTTCATATCCATGGCGCCAGACGAGGAATCAAATGCCAAAGTCTCCCCCATAGATAGCAACAAGACACTGATGATCGATCAGTACACATCCGACGCCGAGCCCGGCAACCCCGAACTCGTAGAAGACATCCAGACCATCGGCGACGCTTTCGCCCACTTCAAGCCCAGCGTAGAGGTAGCCTTTGTCGACGAGGAAGGCGGTTCGGTCAACGAGAAACTCCACTTCTCCGAGCTGCGCGACTTCGAGGCACAGGGCGGCAAGGGCAACCTTGTCAACAACAGCGAGTTCCTCTCCGGCGTAAAGCAGAAGATAGACGTCAACACCAAGATTCGCAAGAGCATCGAGCAGAACCGCAAACTGCGCGACATCCTCAAGGACTCCTCCTCGCGTGACGAACTGCGCGAGATGCTCCAGGCCATGCTCGACGAACTTGAAGGCAACAACTAAGAAAAAGCAACAAAAAAGATATGGCAGATACAGAAATGCAGAAAAGCGCCGCTGTAGAACAGCAGGCCGCCGCCGAGTCCGCACAGGGACAACAACAGCAGAAAGACGTCAGCCAGCTGCTCAAGCAGTTTGGCGGCTTCAACGCCGTGCGCGGCTTCATGCCCGACGCCGACAACCTCAACCCCGCCCGCAAGGCCGTCAAGGCCGTGTTCCTCTCCGACAAGCGGTTCAAGGACAAGCGCGAGTCGCTCGTCAAGGAGATCAAGGGCTGGCTCACCCTTCTCAATGAAGACCACGCCAGCGCCACCGAGTTTGCCGACGCCTGCAAGCAGAAGGAAGAGAAGTACACCCAGGTGCTCGAGCAGGGCATCACCGACGCCCTCTTCGCCACCCAGAACCTCGAGCGCTCCTACCGCTCGCTCGACTCCTTCTTCAAGACCGCCAATGCCGAGAAACTCAAGAACCTCCGCATCATCAACGTCTACAAGGACGATGTGGCCGATGCCGACTCCGGTTTCGCCGGCGAGGTGGAAAGCCTCCTGCGCAACGGTTTCGACCGTCTGAGCCTCAAAGACTGCTACAGCCTCATGGTCGTGCCCGGATACGTCTTCCAGGACAAGCCCACCCTGCTGCAGTGGGCCAAGATCGCCTTCAAGTACAAGGTGATGCTCATCACCGACCACTCCGACGAATACTCCTACGACGACCTCTTCGCCAACACCGAGAGTTACCGCGACAGCGACATCGAACTGCAGAACGTCATCATGACCGCCAACTGGATCGTGGGACGCGAGTCTGAGAAGATGTCTGAAGACGAGAAAGACAACATGGCCTTCTTCATCCCCGGATCGGCCGCCCTCGCCGGCAAACTCTACGACGAGAGCGCCAATATGGCCCAGGGAGCCGGTGGCAAGAAGTACGGTACACTCGACGGCGTGAAGGGCGTACACCTCGACCTGCTCAAGTCGGAGATCGCCTCCCTCATGGACAACCAGGTCATCCCTATGGTCTACTCCGAAGGACGTGTCATGGCCTTCAACAACACCACCCTCTACAACGGCGACAACACCGCCATGAAGGAGTACCCCATCGTGCGCGTGTTCGACTGGGTGAAGAAGGTGCTCATGAACTACGTGCATGAGGTGGCCCTCGAAAACTGGGATCCCTACAACTCTCCCAAGAACCTCAAGGCCAAGATCCAGGCCTTCCTCAATGACTACAAGGGCTACGGCAACCTCTTCCAGAACTACGACATCAAGGAGCCGACGCAGGATCCCGATACCAAGCGCATCACCTGCGACATCAGCCTCACTCCGTTCTACTCGGCCAAGAACTTCATCATCAAGGTCAGCGCCGACAAGCACAACAAGGACGCACAGTAATACCCCCTGCGCACCTTCTGCACACCGCACGGGGCGGCGGACGGCCATTCTCTGTCCGTCGCCCCGGCGAAAGAAAACCACGAATAAATGTGTTTCCCCATCGAAACGTGTCGCATACACGTTTGTTGACACCCGTTAACACCTGTTTTATCAACCCGGCTCTGGAGTCTACACATCTATCAAAACTAACCATTTATTAAGTGAATATTATATAAAATTCACACAAAACGCGGAAAACTCACGGAATTCCGATAGTTTACGGGGTTTTATTTTGGCGTTTTGCAAAAAATATCTTAAAAAAAATTTGGAGTTTCATCTCGACCCGCATACCTTTGCACCCGTCATCTGACAACAACCTCAGATACTGAAAGCACCATAAGCGCGAGCTATGCCTAAGCACGATGAGGTGAAGCAACAATTATCAATCAACAAACATCAACCCTAAAAAATTACAACATTATGGCAAAGACTCCAGTAAAGTTAGAAATCGATGGATACAAGGAGCGTGAAGTGCTCATGGTAACGTACGAGTTTGACCAGGCAACAGACGTAGAAGGACAGATGTCCGGAATCCCCCGCGGCGGCAAGATCACCGTCCGTGTCAAGGCCCACAACGACGGCACCCCCGACCTCCTGGCTTGGATGATCGAGCGCAACCTGCCCAAGAACGGCACCATCACCTTCCTCGAGACCAAGACCGGCAAGAGCATGAAAACCATCAAGTTTACCAACGGCTACTGCGTCGACTTCGACGAGAAGTGGGAAGACAAGAAAGGTCACTACGAGGAGATCGTCATCACTTGCCAGAAGATAGAGTTCGAATCAGTAGTATTCGAGAACGAGTGGGCATAACGGCAAGTACACACATCTGAAAAAGACCCGCCCGACAAACAACAAAGTCAAACCAACTAAAAAGGAAACACAATTATGGCAGAAAATATGACACCGGTGCAGTTATCGGTAAAAGATTTCGAAACACGCGAAGTAATGATGGTCGACTATAAGTTTGACCAGACCACAGATAGAGAAGGACAAATCTCAGGTATCCCCCGCGGCGGCCGCATCACCATCCGCGTCAAGGCAATGAACGACGGCAACAACCAGCTCCTGCAATGGATGCTCGCCCCCAACGACCCCCGCGACGTCAAGGTGACCTTCTTCAACACCATCGACGGCAGCACCATGAAGGAACTGCAGGGCACAGGCTGCTACTGCGTACACTACAAAGAGAAGTGGGAAGACGGAGAAGAGCACTTCGAGCAACTGGAGATCGTCTGCCAGGAACTCAAGAACGGTCCTGTAGCATTTGTCAACCCCTGGAAGTAATCCACTGAAAAGTACACGGTGCACCGCCTGCCACAGCCCCCGCCGGGCATGACGCACAGGCAGCGCACCGTGGCTTTTTCGTATACGGCGGCCAAATATCCGATAATCCCCAAGGCCCCGCCCCATCCACAAAAAACAGCAAAACCACTATGGCAACACAGGCAACACTCAGTTTCACCACCGGCACCACCGAGAGTGCAGAGTCGTACAAAGTGGCCGACATGCAGATCAGCACCACCCGCCACCATACCTACGGCATACCCGACGGCGATGCCCGTTGCCGGGAGATGAAGTTGGCGTTCGTCGCCCCCAGCGACTGCTCCAAACTCCACCTGTGGTACATCGAACACACCGAGAAGGACGGCACCATCGTCACCGAAGACGGTCGCACTATCACCTTCGAGCGCGCCACCTGCTACGGTCTCACCGAGACCTACGATGCCGACCAGGCCGAAGGCCAGCGCCTCCACCTCACGCTCTACGTTGCCCCCGAGAAGGTCGTCACCTACAAGGACGGGAAGTAGTACACCCGACAATCACCCAAAAGTCAGTTCCCTATGACCGTACAACTGAAAATCGGAACATCCACCTACGAGGTCGTCAGATTCACCACCCGCGTGGTCCGCGCCCGCCACAATGGTATCCCCGACGGTGATGCCGGTTGTACGGGAGTGCAGGTGACCATAATACCCGCCGCCGGCGACCTCTTCCTCTACGATTGGTACATCACCCACTCCTTCTGTACCGGCACCATCCGGATGAAGATGACCCGTTCGTCGCGCACCATCATCTTTACCAAGGCCACGCTCAGCAGCATCTCCGATGTCTACGATGCCGCCGCCCCCGACAAGCGCCGCCTGCAACTGACGCTGAACATCGTAGCCGATACCGTCACCCTGGCCGACAGAATCTTCGACACCGCCTCTGCAGACCTCGTCGATTAGGCAATAGTCCCATACACCTCCCTTCCTCACCCATACATACTACATCACACTATGGCAGACACACAGACTTCCCAGCAAAGTACAAAGACCACCGAGACCGCCACCTCCATCACCCTGAGCATCTCCCGCGATGCCGTCGACTACGATGGCAAGAAAAAGGCGGAGATAGAGAAAACGACCACCGTGGAGCGGTTTGACTATGAGTGCCTGCGCAGCCGCAATGCCGTGGGTGCCACCTATGGTGCCACGGTCAAGGCCGTGCTCCACTGCACGGTCAAGGCCGAGACCGACGGTGTCTGCACCAACTACTACCAGCACATGGGTGCCAATAGCGAGAAGACCTACGCCTTCCTCTTCAGCAACACCAACGGCATCGTGAGAACCATGTATGTCTCGGGCTACATTGTCGACATCACCGAAGAGTTCGACACGGCCGACACCAAGCCGCTGCTCGCCACAATCACCCTGCTCGTCACCCGCATCGCCTACTGTTCCGGCGACACGGAGAAGTCTTACGACAGTCCGCGCTATCTCGACGTCGTCACCCAGCAATAGCCCCGCAAAAGAAAAACTGACACCCCACCCGTCACACACGAATATCCACTGCCGTGCCGCCCTCCATTTTTCCCGGAAAGGCACGCGAAACAATAAGGAGACCCCATTATGGCAAAAGCCACCAGTCAACAATCCAAATACCTGCTCCGCATACGCGGCAAGCAGGACTTCTGTCTCGCTTTCGGACAAAGAACAAGGCTCGAAGGCGCAACCGACAAGGTCATGGGCAATGAGTATAGCCTCCTGCTCACCTCCCTGCACGTCTGCAAGGAGATGTACAAGCCCGGAGTCATCGAGGCCGATGTACAAATCATCAAGACCAAGTACGCCGCCACCAGCACCCAGGTGTGTGCCGGTCCCGACGACGCCGCCCTCTTCGACAACCTGCTCGGCGCGAGGGTCGACCTCACCGACCTGTCCTACGAAAAGGAAGGCTACGACTATGACGAGAACATGGCCAAGGACTACATCTTCTACAACTACGAACCGCGGTTTGAGAATGTAGGCGGTGTCACCGGCTTCTATGTGCGCATCTACGCCTACAGTCCCGACAAAATGCTCACCCTGCGCCGCTACAGTGCCTGCTACACGGGCAAGGTGCTCGGCGAGGACATCCTCATCGACATCGTCGACAGTGACAAGAATGCCATCATTGAAAAGGACAAGGACGGCAAGGAGACCAAGAAGGAAGCATTTGTTCCGTCGTTGCAGCTCGACCTGCACCAGTTGTCCTACCAGGACGACAAGAAAGAAACGTTCGAAATCATACAACCCTACCTCGTGCAGCAAAACGAGACCGAACATGAATTCATCTCCCGTGTGGCCAACCGCTGCGGCGAGTTCTTCTTCTACGAGAATGGCGCCCTCCATCTCGGCTGCGTGCCCTTGAAGAATGCCGCAGGCGCAGCCGTTGCCGCCAAGCAGATAGGCATTTTCCGTGAACTCACCATGCCCGGCCAGTACGCTTATGATGACCATGTGCCGGCGTGGATCAGCGACTACATGCGCGATGATGTCACCATCACCGAGAAAGATTCGAAGAAGAAAAAAGAAATGGATGAAAACCGCAAGGCGCGTAGTGGTCAGAATGCCGATGTGTCGGCCGAATACTATGGTCCTGCCACCGATCAGGTGAATACCTACACCTACGATGACAAGAGCGGTTATGATGACTTTTGGGAACGTATGGGCAAGAACACGGCCTTCGATATTATCGATGGCTATACCTACAACAAGTTCTCTTTTTGGGTGAACCGCATAAAAAGTTTCTTGTCAAAAGATACAATTAGTGCGGCCATCAGTTCAGTGGCCTACGATGCTGCCCAAAAATTCGCCCGAAATGGAATACAGGCCTTCGATTGGAAGGACAAGTACAAAGAGAAGCATATCGACAAGCTCAAATATAGTGAGATGAGCACCCATGCCAACGACAAGACAACGGTGAGTCCCTATTCCAACTATGCCTATGCGCTCGATGGAAAGTTCTACTCCACCATGGCCCAACTTGAGAAGGAGTCGGCCAAGACCGTCATACGTGTTGTCATGGAAGCCGACAATGTGCGTCCGCAGTTCCTCGGTTCTACCTTCCTGCTGAATTCTTCCTCTACCGATGAGTATGCCATCGTCAAGGTGACCTACGATGCCCGCCAGGAGGCCGATGGCGCCACCCGTACCTACTCCTGTGAGGTAGAGGCTGTCAAGAAAGTGCAGCCCAGTCTGTCGGGCACCAAACCATTGGTCTATGCCAATCAGGAAGCCTTTGTAGACCGGAAAAAGATGGCCTATGAGGATGATGCGACCAATACGCAGTATCTGCCGTTGCCGCTGCCCAACACCACGCGCGGCAAAGCACGTCCTCAAGCAGCACTCGTCAAGGACGTTTCCGACCCGTGCGACCTCAACCGTGTCCGTATCAAGTATCCTTGGCAGAAAAAGGTAGATGAAAATGCGGCACCGGCAGATCCCAAATGTATGCAAAACGCGGTCATCACCAAGCGTAGAAAGGACCGTGCTGGGCAAAGCAAGAAGAATCTCGACAACCTCTCGCCTTGGATACGGGTGTCCACCCCGATGGCCGGCAAGGGCTATGGTGTCAAGTTTCTCCCCTGTGTCGGTGATGAGGTGATGATAGACTATGAGAACGGCGACATAGAGCGTCCGTTCGTTGTCGGTTCACTTTATTCCCAGCGCACAGGAGGCACTACGGCTACCACCTCTATCACATCGCCTGCAGGCGACGTGATACAGTTTTTTGAGCCCAGTGACACCGTCTATGGAAGTGTGAAGTCGTTTGTTCCCGCTCTCAAGGTTCTCCAGTTCATTAATCCTGAATTAAAAGATGACAATCTAAAGGATTTCTTCTCAGGCGGTATGGTCATGCAGGACAAGAATGCTCTGAACAAGATTATGCTTTCTACTCCGAGTCGTATGATTTCCATTTCTTCGAGTATTGGCAATGTGACCATCGATGCTTTCAAAGGAATCTCCATCAAGGCTCCTTTTGGAAAAATCTCCATTGAGGGCAAGGACGTTGAAATCAAGGCCTCCAACAAATTGACCCTAGAGTCGGGTGGAAACGTCAAGAAGACCAAGTTCTTTAGTTCAAAAGATTTCGGCTCTAATATGTTGTCAGGTTTTGGGGAAGAACTGGGAAAGGATATCAAAGCAATGGCTGAACTTATTGACATAGAGTTGGTGCGTTGTGTTTGGGACGCTATCATGCGTCCTGTCGATGGTACATTGAAGATCCATTCCGGGCGCTACCTCTGTCTCGAAGGCGGTCCTAACACTGCAGCATTGCCTGCGAGTATGGAACTTGCTAGTCACACCAATATCCAGGGAACGCTGAAGTTTGCCAAAAACAAGGTGGCTGTAGTTGAGGAGGCAGTACGGTTCATGAATGCAAGAAATGTGGAATTTTCTCAGCATAAAAGAAATCTGATTGCCAGTATTAAAGCACTAAGAATTGCTGAGATTGACCCGCCAGCAGCAGATGCTCCAGCAGGGGGAGAAGTATTTCGTATGTTTAATCCCATTGATGCCCAAGTCAATGTGCGGGCCTTTCAAGAAGATCGGCAGGTGTCTCAAAATGATTTCATGCAAATCTTTAACTCCGACAATTTTACATTCAAAGCGTTGCTTACGCAATATCTTAGATATGAGGATTTCGAAACGTATATCAACAAATTCAGAATAGAAGGTAACGATGTGGATGTGGCACTATTCAATAATCATGTTCCCGATATCAAGGAAACAATGCGGTTGGCCTATAAAAAAATGGATGAATATACGCAATTCTACATATCAGTTCAAAATCTCTCATCAACAGCATTGAAGAATGTCTGTTTTCCTGACAAACCAGATGCTGATGACATCACCTTTGATAAGATAAAGGAAGTCTTGCTTGATTATATAAACGATGACGGCATATTAGGGGTTATCATAGATCCCCAAAATGCATTATTCAGTCAATATAATGAAGAAGTAGTAAATAAATTAAAACAAGAAAGACGCAAACTGTACTACGAAATAATAAAACTATGGCATAAATTTATAGCATACCATGCTGTAGGGAATGGCCCTGCAGATAATGCGGACCAAGTGACGCAAAGTGATGAAAACTGGAAACAATATCTGTCAGGCTTACAATACACAGAGGCTGACAAGGAATCGAAAGGTTTTGTTAGCGGCTTTATGAAAGGATACAAATTCCCGTTATATGATTTATTTAAAGAAGATATATTTAGACGTATTAAAACATGGAATAATCCTCAATTCATCTGGAATCCGGAAAGTAAGGGTGGCGTGCTCATCGCTGGCCATGACGGAAAAACTTGCGAGATTGAAGGCACAAACATCAAGGTCAACCACCGCAATCAGGAGGACCTCAAATATATCGAAACTATGCTTGATTGATAGATACCCCCTATGCATCAACCCTCTCCAAAAAGTGACACACTATGGCAAAAGACTATAAAGACTGGCAGACGGCCCTCTCTACCTTCATGGACAGTGCCGAGAAAGAACTGCAAGACATACGCCAGAGCAAGGCAGAACTGCAGCGCATGAAGCGCGAAATGGTCGATATGTTCTCACGCGGCCAATACATACGCGACGATGCACGCCTGGTCATCTCTGCCCCTGAAATCATCATTGGCAACGTAGACAAGGACGGCACCCTGAAGGTAGGAGAAACCTCGCGCGTCATCATCCGGGCCAACAATATCAGCGAGGAAGGTGTCGGCGCATTCGGACTCTCCGGTTCCATTGTGCACAAGGCTTCACAGATAAGCAATGTCTGTGCCGATCCCGGCATCGACGGCCAGGAGGAAGTGGTCAGTCCCCTCTCCACATTCTCTGTACACGCCCAAGGTATCGCCCTACGCAGCGAGGACACCGAAGGCACCTTCGCTTCCGCCCCAGTTGCGGGATCCGGCGGCATATCGCTCCGCGCCGACAGCAACGTCAGCATCGAGGCTGCCGTACCTTGCGAACAGTTGTCCGCGATCATAGATACAAGCGTCAAGGAAAAGAAGACTGCCGCTGCAAAACTCAAGACCGCCGTGGCCGAAAAGAAAAAATCTGCCGATGCGCTCATCGAGAAACTCCAGACGGCCGTCAATGCCAATCCCGAATACTACGACACCGACGAGCATGTGCGGGCCAACTACATCGATCTCCACGAGATGCAGACCACCATCGATGATTTGTCAAAAACGCTCAACGCTTCACTCAACGATTGTGTCTCTTCGCTCGCATCCCTTGCCGAACTCAACCGTCAGGTGAAGTGCCTTGAGGCTAAGAAAAAGAAGATCGACGGTTACAAGTCTGACTACAAGACCAAGAGCACCGGAGCCTACGTCAGCATATGTGCTGAGCATACCGTCATCTCCTCGGTCGACGGCGACAGCAATCTGCGCGACAACGCCGGGGCCGGACTCAGCGTCCAAGCCCATGATGTCCGCATACAGGCTGGTGACGGCAAGGGCGGAACGATGGCTGACAGTACCTTCTCGGTGGGCGTACAAGACATCACGCTCAATACCTCCAATCCCAAGGTCGAAAAGGATACCGCCGACATCCCTGCCGCTGGCAGCGTGCATATCAACTCCAAGAATATCCACATGGCGGCCGTCGACTACGAGTACAAGGACAAAAAGGTGTCAGAAAAGGCCCTCACCGCAGAAGGCACTATCTCCCTACGCGCCGAGACCGTGACCGTGGGCGGCAACGACACCGAGGGCAAGGCCGCCGGATCGTTCTCCGTCAACAGCAAGGCCATCACCCTCAAGGCCGTCGATGTCGACAAGGAAAGCCGCGCCGACCAGTCGCTCGCCAAGGACAGCACCATGCTCCTGCTGGCCGACAAGATGTACCTCGGCAGCAAGAACAAGGACAACCAGAGCAGCGCCCTGCAGATCTCTTCCGACAAGGTCGGCGTCTTCGCCAAGACCACGGCCGAGATACAGCAGAACGACGGCAAGGCCGCCCTGCAACTCGACGGTGGCAACGCCGCCATCGGCGGCAGCAAGACCGCCGTCTACGGCGAGACCGAGATGGGCGGCAAGGCCACCTTCAAGGGCGATGTCACCATGCCCAAGGCCACCATCGACAATCTCGAGGCCAAGACCTCCTTCAAGTCGCCCCACATCTCCGACGGTATCGCCATACCCGGCGCACCCTCGTCGTCGAGCCTTTCCACCAAACTCAAGGAAGAAGAGGTCAAGGAGGAAGGCGGCAGCAAGTAAGGGCATTATCAATCCACAACAAGAAAAAGCCTATGGGAAAATTTCTCTGTATGGGTGCCATGTTGCAGTGCTCCTTCGGCATGGCCCCGTCGCAATTGATGGTCACCGACCCCACACGGCCGCTGCTCGACAACAAGCCGCAGGCCAACATGATGGACTTCGCCCCGATGGTCAACGTGCTCCCCTTCGGTATGTGCCAGTCGCTGGCCAACCCCACCGTGGCTTCCGCCACCACCGCCGCTATGGGCGTGCTCACCCCCATGCCCTGCATCCCCGTCATCACCGCACCCTGGGCACCGTGCAGCCAGGCACTCGTGAGCAACATGCCCGGCGTGATGGACAACGGCAAACTCATCTGCGCCTGGGGCGGAAACATCTCTGTCACCTACGCCGGACAAATCATGGCTGAGGGCAAGTGATGCCCCGCCAGTCTGACGATATTTTTTATCGTTAGAAAAATATTTATTAAACATTTACTGAACACCGCACGATGAGGCTCACCACCCGCCTGTTGCTGACCGTCCTCATGGTCTTGCTCGCCGCCCCCCATGCTGCAGCACAGACCACCCGCATACAAGGTCTTACTGTGCTCCGCAAGAAAGACCTGCGCCGCGAGAAACTGAGGACCGACAAGACCCAGGCCGTGCTCGAACTCGTCACCGCCGAGAAGGGGTTTCTTTTCAAGGCCGACGGCAAGACCGACCTCACCCCGCAGGAGGGCGACGACAAGATAACGCTCCTCTTGCCCGACAAGACCTATACGGTGAGCATCAAGCATCCCGAGTATGGCGAACTGGCATGGCGCGTGCCTGTCAAGCGGCTCCGCCGCAAGCGCTACTACCGCGCCTATCTGCTCACCTCGTCGCCGAAGAAGGAGTACCGCGCCGACAGGCAGTGGACCGTCTTTTACCTTTCGCCCGACAACGCCATCCTCTACGTCGACAGCACGCGCCACGCCGTCAGCGGCGGCAAGATACAGCTCTATCTGCCCGTAGGCCGCCACGCCTGCCGCGCCGAGGCTCCCTTCTACGATGAGTGGACGGATGTGGTCACCGTCACCGACTCGGTACGCGCCGATGTAGAAGTACGTCTGCAGCCCCTCTATTCCTACCTCACCGTGCGCACACCCCTCGCCGATGCCGCCATACGGCTCGACGGCGACTCTATCGGCAGCGGCAGCACCGTCTCGCGGCGCATCATGGCCGGACGTCACCAGTTGACGCTCACCCGCCGCGGCTACTGCTACTACAACGCTTGGGTCGACATCGACACCGTGGTCAAGAAGGTCGTCACCCTCACCGAGGCCGACCTGCACCCCGTGGCGATACCCCGCAGCATGCCCCCCACACGGTGGGCCGAGATGCCCGTGACCCGTCCGGCGGCCAATGGCGGCTCTACGCTGACCGCCGCATCGCTCGCCGAGGCCGACACCCTCACCGCTCCCGTGCATATCACGGCCGCCGAAGCCGATGCAGAAATTCTCGTCGACCGCGAACCGGTGGCCCTCGGCGAGTGGACCGGCCGCCTCTGTCGTGGCTATCATGTGGTGAGCGCCCGCAAGGACGGCATGGAGTCCGTCGCCCGTCCGCTGACCATCGAAGACCGTTGGCCGCAGGAGATACTGCTCGAGACCACCCAGTCGGGCAGCGGTGTGGTGAGCATCGTCAGCAATGTGGTCGATGCCGATGTCTACATCGACGGCCGCTACACAGGCAAGACCCCGCTGCAAATCTCCCTGTCCGACGGGCGTACCTGCCGCATCGCACTCCGCAAGGACGGTTACCGCTCCGCCGAGACCACTACCGTAGTGCGTGGCAACGAGATGAACCGTCTCTATATCAATATGAAACCAAAAAGAAAGTAAGGATATTATGAAGAATAGAATCGCAACCCGTCTGGGCGAACTGGAGTCCAAACTCAACAGTTCCATTGCCTTGCTCTACTTCCACTATTTGAATCTTTGCGTCAAGGCCGAAGTAGCGTCGCTACTCCCCGTTGTCATCAAGTCAGACGGTGAAGAGTACAAGATAGAAGACGTGGCCAAAGTGGCCATGCCACAGGAAAACCAATTCATGGTCTACCCCGGTTCTCAGGAAATTCTCTTCGATATCGGCAAGGCCATCGCCGTGGCGCATCCTGAGTTCGATCAGGACATCGTCAGCATTGAGCAAGACCCCGGGGCCGATCCCTCCGACCCCAATACAGCCAAGGGCATCCTTCTCACCATGCCCGTAGTCGACGATGACCGCCACGATGTGCTCATGGACTCCGTCAAGACCCTCTTCGACGAGACCAAGACCCGCATGGACTTCCATATCAGCGTCTGCACGGCTAAGGTTACCACCCAACTTGCAAGTGCTCCTGCCGAAGAAATCAAGGAAGCCAAGGACGGCATACAGGAACTCTCCGACAAGTACGGCGACCTCGCCAAGCAGTTTCGCGAACAGAAGGAGAAGGAGATAGAGGATGCCTACCAAGTCTACCTCAAGCAGCAGGAGGAGAAAGACCGCAAGACAGAGGAGGAGCAGGCCGCTACCAACGAGGAGGCCAAGACCGGTTTCGATCTGAGCCAGTTTGCCGGACAGTAATCATCCGGCTCCCCCCCCGCATCATCGTACTGGCGTACGATTCTCATCCATCTGCGTATGCACGATATCGCGACCGACATTGCCACCTTAGGCGGCACAGGCCCCGTCAATCCCTTTGAGGGACTCTCGTGGTTCAGCCAGGATCGCGCGGCCAGGGCCAGTGTGCTTGTGGCCGGATGCGGTGCGCTGGGCAACGAGGTACTCAAAAACCTTGCCCTCTTCGGCGTAGGAAGCGTCGTCATCGTCGATTTCGATGTCGTGGAACCCTCCAACCTCTGCCGCTCCGTGCTCTTCACCCGCGACGATGCCGCACGGCGCCGCTACAAGGTCGACGCCGCCCGCGAGCGGCTGCTGGCCATCAGTCCCGGCATGGCGGTCACCGCCATCCGCGGCGATATCGCCCACGACGTGGGCCTGGGGCTGCTCAGCCGGATGGATGTCGCCATCGGCTGCGTCGACAGCCGCTACGCCCGCTATTGCCTCAACCGCCTCTGCATGCGGGCCGGCATTCCTTGGGTAGACGGCGGCATCGACCGGCTCGAAGGCACGGCCCGCGTCTTTATGCCCGGCCGCAACTGCTATGCGTGCAACCTCGGACCGGAGGGCCTGCGCGAACTTTCGCGCCGTATGCCCTGCTCGGCCGTCATCCGCAAGAACGAGGCCGCCGGACGTGTGCCCACCACACCCATTGTCGCTTCCGTTATCGGTGCCGTACAGGCACAGGAAGCCCTCAAACTCATCCACCGCCCCCTCATCGAGGACGGTACGCTCACCTCGCTCGTCGGCAAGATGTTCTACTACGAGGGACAACACCTCACCACCCGTCTTGCCACCTTCTCGGCCTACGACGACTGTTGTCCCGACCACGACCGCTGGACTCCCGTCCGCTCCACCTTCCTCACATCCGACATGACCGTCGAAGAAGCCCTGTCTTCGCTCTCCGACACGCTCTCCATGAAGCATCCGCAGATTGTGCTGCGCGACACCTGCTTTGTCGACTATATCGTCGACCGGGAGAACGAGGCCCACCGCCACTACATGATGCGCCCCGCCCATCGTGTGGCCGCCGAGATGGAGGAGCGTGCCGACCTTAGGGGATATTCCACCACCCGATTCTACCAGCACGAGATACCCGTGCTCGATGCCGACTTCCCGTACCCCGACCTCCTCCTCAGTCAGGTGGGCATTCCCGCCTATGACATCCTCCGTGTGCGCAACGGTGTGCGCGAGGTGTTTGTCGAGATACGGTGAAGACAATCCCCGTAGGGGCCCAAAAAAATCTCCCTGCCAAGATGAAAAACAGATATTCTCCCGAGACCAGCGCCGAACTGCTGCTCAACTACCTCTACCCCGACATGGCCGACAAGTGGGTGGTGAAGAACAAGGGTACCTTCTACCGCAACTACACCGCTGACCTGCTCTCCGCCGATGCCGATACGGCCGAGGTGAGGCTCTCGCGCGACGGCATCCTCCGTCTGCTGCCCCAGAGCGCGCTCAACGGCAGCGGCGTGCCCGGACAGAAGGCCGCCGAAGACCACGACCAGTTGCGCCGCCGCCTGCAGCTGCTGCAGGAAGCCTTCGCCCCCTTCGACACGTTTGTCTTCCGCCGCCGCCTGCACATCGAGCGTGAGGTGGCCACGCTGCTCAACATGCGGCTCGACCATATCCTGCTCGAGTGTTACGGTTACGACCGCCAGGGCGAGACCAATCCCTACATCTACCGGCTCTCGTCAGCATTGCCCTACGCCAGCAGCATACGCGGAAACTTTCCGCTCATCCGCGAACTCCTCGCCTCGCTCCTCTCGGCCGAGGTGACCATGCGGGCCGGACGCTACAGCGAGACCGACAACACCCGCCACTGGCTCCCCTGGGCACGCTACACCGTATGGATCGACGGGCTCGACGCCCCGGCCTACCACGCTGCGGCCGACAGCGTGCGCGCCCTTCAGGGCTTTGTCCGTGAGTGGTTTATCCCCTTCGACACCCGCTGCGACCTGCTCCTCAAGCAGCGCCATCCCTACTCGAGTACCGACAAGGCACTCATCCTCGACTACAATACCCAACTGAAATAATCGTTCTATATACAATATGGCAGACATCAACGCAAGGATATACTGGCAACCCGGCATGGAACTGACCGCCAACACCTTCAAGGAACTGGCCGCCAATCTCTATACCAAGCAGAAAATCGCCAACTGCATCGCCAACAACAACCGCATCGGACTCTTGCCCGAGGCCGAGTTTGACTGTGGCGGACGCTTCGTCAAGAACGTACTCGAGATACCCCACTTCCGCTGCCGTGCCCTCCTGCCTTCGGGCCGCATCATCGATGCCGACGAGGACGTCACCGTCAAGATACCCATCCTCTACGGCGACACCTACTATCTCACCGTGGGGTTCGGCGAGGAGGATGTCACGTTTGAGAAGCGCGAGGTCACCTTTGTGCGCCACCGCTACGTCTACGGCATCCACACCCTGGAAGAAGTGCAGAAGGGCGACCTCATGCCCGTGCTCAAGTTCAGTGTCACCGAGGGCCGCTTCTCCATCGATGCCGCGTACATACCGCCCTGTCTGCTGGTCGGCGGCGACAGTCGGCTCGCCGAAGCCGCCACCCGTGTGGCCGACGCCCTCGAGGCCATCTCCCGCCACGAGCATCTGGAGGAGGGCGAGGGCAAGCGTTGCGTGCTGCACTACACCTTCCTGCTCCGCGCCTACGACAGCCACAACTCCACGCAAGACTTCATGCAACTGCTGCTCGAGACCGCCCATGCCGTAGACTACCATCTCGCGCGTCCCAACACCGGGGCCGCGCCCGACATCCCCCGTCCCGACGCCTTCGACGTGGCCGAGTGGCTCAAGTGGCTGGACGGATATCTGGCCGGCATCGTCACTATCCTTGACGGTGTGGTGCTCGAAGACCACACCATCGACTACGAGAAACTCAAGGAGGAACTCCGTGCCGAGATCTACGACAAGGTGTACGCCGAACTCTACGAGCGCATACGCAAGGAGATACTCGAGCGGTTCAATCCCGACATGGAGCGCGTGCTCCGCGAGACCCTCACCGCCTATATCGACGGCGAACTGCGGGCACGGCTCTCCGCTTCGCTCACCGAGGAACTGTCGGCCTCGCTCCACGACCGTCTCTACCCCCAACTCTACGAGAGCCTCTACAACGCCCTCTACGTCCCCGTACAGGAGGAGGAAGAGGAGGAATACATACCGCAAATCTGAGACCATGACCGCCTATCTCACCGCACCGCTGCGCATTGCCGCCGGACGTGTCGCCCGCACCGACGACACGGCACAGTCGATCAGCGACTTCCTCTCGCTGCTCATCTCCACTGCCTGCGGCAGCATGGGAGCCGACCCCGACTTCGGGTTCGTCTTCAACAATCTCCGCTTCGAGATCTTCGACGAGCGTGAAGGCGTGGTCTACGACTCCACCTCCGCCGTGCACGACCGCAACAATCCCGACGACCTCTACTCCAAGAAGGTGTCCGGCACGTCGCGCAACCTCAACACCTTCGCCCAGGAACTCAAGAAGGCCGTCGACCGCTACGAGCGCCGGCTCTCCGACGTGAACGTCAGCATGGTCTACACCCGCGAGACCCGCACCATTGCCGTCACCGTCGAAGGTACGGTGGCCGGCATGGAGAAGAAATACGTCTACCACAACAACATCAGGATCTGGAATTGATGAAACAAAATATATTCGAAATACGACAGCAGGCCGAGCAACTCCTCCGCGAGGCCACCGCCATCTGGCGGCAGAGCAGCCACGCCGACCAGCTCGAGGATATCGAGAACGACCCCGTCTTCTCCCTCCTGGTCACCGCCCTGGCCTACCAACTCAATGATGTCGACAGCGACATCGACCGCCTGCGACAGGACGTGCTCGACGAGTACGCCCGCTCGACCGTCTCCAGCGACCTGGGTACGGCCCTGCCCGCCACGGCCGTTGTCCAGACCGGACTGCAGCCGGGATTCCAGCCTGTCGACCTCGACGAGCATGCCGTCTTCACGCTCAACGGCACCCCCTACACGTTTGTGCCGCTGCTCGCCACCACCGTCTACGGGGTGGAGGCCGACACGCTCGTGCGCCTCGATGCCCGCCGCTGGAAGATGACCCTGCACTTCAGCACGCCCGTGACCGATATCGGCGGTCTGTCCTTCGCCGTGCGCGGCGGCGCGTTCAAGACCCTCCGCGTCACCCTCGGCGGCAAGACCGTACCGATGGTCTGCCCCTGGAACTACGCCGACCTGCCGCTCTGCCGCTGCTTCGCCCCCGACGGCATACTCTACGGCAGCGGCCGCTGCTACAACGCCCCGAGCGTGTGGTTCGACCTCTTCGCCCGGCAGAACGTGCGCATCTTCAGCGTGCGCCGTCACGCCCCGGCCACGCTCATCCCCGTCGAGACCGACAAGATCGACCTCGTGCTGGAGTTCTCCGGCACCGCCACCGATTTCGCCGTCGACAAGGAGGCGTTTGCCTTCAACCCCATAGTCCTGGTCAACGCCACGCCCCGCACGGCCGACCTCTCGTCAGATGCGCCCGTGGTGCGCGTAGGCGGCTACGGCAGTTCCGGCAATGCGCCCGACCAGTTCCTGCACTTGGCGCGTCCCTCGGACGACCAGATGTACGCCAGCGCCACCGTCGATGTGCGCACCGTGAGCGCCGACCGGTTCAATCAGGCCACCCTGCTGCAGACCGTCGGCAGTCTGCTCAACAAGCTCGATACCGACTACTACGCCTTCCTCGACCTCAAGGAGAAATACCGCGAGGGCACCATACACCAGCTCCGCACCCTCCTGCGCCGTCTGCAGCAGGCCTGCACCGAGCAGCCGGCGGTCTCCTCCATCACCCCGGGTACCTATCTCATGCTGCGGCAGAGCGAACTGGAGGCCGACCGCGACATCTCCCTTCAGGTGAACTACCTCACTACGTCCGGATCCGGACCCAACGCCCATCTCACCCCGAAGAGCATCTTCTCCGTGCCGGCCGGACTCACCGTCGGCGAAGGACAGCAGATCGCCGACCCCGTGGCCGGACGCGACACCATCACCGACCGGCAGACACTCGCCGCGCAAGCCCACTACGGCATGGTCACCCACGACCGTATCGTCACCCCGGCCGATATGCGGATGTTCTGTTTCAGCGAACTGATGGCCCGCTACAGCATCTCCTCCGACATGATACGCTCCGTCACCGTGCGGCATAGCCTGCAAGACGGGCGCGACAATGCCGGCTACGAGATATGGGTCGACATCCTCATCGAGGGCACGCCGTTCGTGCAGCGCTATTTCGCCGAACGCATACCCCAGGCCGAACTCTTCCTCCAAAAGATGATCGAGACCCGCAGCGCCACCCTCTACCCCATACTCGTCAATATCAGAATAGAAGAACAATAACCTGCGCGTGTATTCCTCACCCCATACGCCCCCGTACACGCCCATCAATACGACCATATAGTGGAAGACTTTTTCTTAAACATCATCTACAAGGACAAGAAGGTGAAGTTCCGCATCACCAATCCTGATGCCACGCTCGAAACCCTGATGCACAACCTGCGCCACGCCATCGGACAGGACGGCCGTCTCATCTTCGACTTCCCCTCCATCGACCCCACGGGCGCACCGCTCGACTACTTCTTCGGCAAGGAAGACCCCAACGTACACGAGACCCGCATACTCCGCCCCCGTATCGGCAAGACCGACCAGACGCTCGCCGACTACGGTGTGACCAACGGCGATACGGTATTTCTCGTGCCCGATCCCTTCCCGGGATAACCGGCAGTTTTTTTGTGTCACAAGAAATCAATCGTCACTAAGTGACGGTAAAAAAACAACTTGGTACGATTTGAGAACTACGAAATACATATTCGAACGGTTGTCCGACTCATCTTTTTGGCTGTTTTCGCCTCTTTCATCGGTCACATAGCCCGCTATGCTCCCTCTTCAAGAGACAAAAACATCTCAAAAATATAAGCCGCAAATCGTATCAATTTATTTTTTCACCGTCACTAAAAAATTCCGCAGACATGACGGATACCCTCTCTCCCGACTCCTGGACACCGGCCGCCGCCCTCACCGGGCGCGACCGCCGTCTGCTCTACGAGTGGCGCAAGATGGACGACCATCTCCGCCACCGCCGCGACATCGGCTACGCCGTCTGTGAGCGCAACGCCAAGGGTCTGCCCACCGTCTACCGTGTGACCTACCGTCTGAGGAGCATCTGCGGCGTGCAGCGGCCCGAAGAGCCGGAAGAACCCAATCCGCCCGTCTTCGCCGACACCTTTCTCATGCACATCGGCCTGCCCGACAACTATCCCTCCGTCGACGGCCTGCCCGCCTTCCGCTTCCTCACCCGTGGTGACGACGGTCGGCCAGTGCCCCATCCCTGGCATCCCAACATACGCTACTACGGCGAGTTTGCCGGCCGCGTGTGCCTCAATATGCCCGACACCTACACCGACCTCGTATGGGGCGTGGAGCGTGTGGCCCACTACCTGCGCTACGACCTCTATCATGCCCGCAACGAGGCTCCCTTCCCCGAAGACCTGCGCGTGGCGCAGTGGGTCGTCGAGCAGGGCGAACCCAAGGGATGGATCTATTTCGACCAGCCCGACAACGGCAGTCCGTTGCTGGATGCCAAAAACAACGCTTTATGAAACGCTTTATCTTTATGAAGCATACCCATACCTACTTCCGCCTCTTCCTCGGGGCACTTCTCTTGCTGGCCGCCGCCCTTCCCGTGGCGGCGCAGACCGTGAAGAGCGTCACCGTGGCCCAAGGCAAGTCGTATACCGACCATATCTCCTTGCGCGACGACTCGCGCGACATGGATCTCATGGTCAAGTTTATCTTCAACGAGCAGACCAACGCCATCACCGTCTGTCTCATCTCCTACCGCGACCTCTTTGTCTTTCCGGCCGACACGCCCTTCCGTCAGACCGTCTCGGGCCGCCGCATCAAGCCCTCGCGCCTGCCCTTTGTCGTCGATGCCGCCCCCGACACACGCTACGAACTCTCGCGCGACTACCTGCGCTCCCTGCCCAAGCGCCGCAAGAAGGTGGTCTTCCACCAGTGGATCACGGCCTCGGGCATGCAGGCCATACCGATGGAGTACCGTATGGTCAACGACTACATCTCGCAGGACTTCACCGTCACGGGCAAGGCCGATGCTGTCACCGTCACCCTGCGCGACGTGCTGATGCTGCAGAAAGACGAGGCCTCGCGCAAAAAGCAGACCCGCTACCAGGTGGTATGGGGCAAGGACCTCAACACCACCTACCACATCTATATCGAGCGCGACCCCTGCTTCGGCAAGGAGGAGGAAAAGGCGGCCGCCACCGCAGCCCTTGAAGGCTTGCGCACCGCCGCCGACAACCTCAAGCAACGCTACGCCTCGGGCTATGCCGCCAACCGTGAGAGCCTGGCCAACTTCCGTGAGATGAAGGGCCTCCTCCTCGGTCAGTACCCCGAGATCACCGAGAAGAGCGCCTGTCCCGACGTGCAGGCCGCACGCGACGAGTACAACGCCATCCTCGCCTCCGTCAAGGCGATGAACTGCCGTCTGCGCTCCTCGTCATCCGGCGGTGGCGGTGCGGGCGGCGGAGCGTCTGCCGGACCGACCGGCGAAGGGGTCGACGCCGGATTTATCCTCACCCAGGCCCGACAGATCGACGAGACCGTGTCGCAGTGGGCCGTGAGCACCGACAAGGCACAAAAGGCCGACCTCAAGCGCAAGTGCCGCGACATCATCGCCGCCGTGCGGGCCGCCATTGCCCAAAAGGGCATACGCGGCGAGGCCCAGCGCCGCGCCCTGCAACACTTCAACGAGGCCATCAAATACTTCCAGAACACATGCCATTAAGATACATCTTCTTCGCGGCGCTTCTTCTCGCCGCTTCCGCACGCTCCGCCGCCACCGCTTCGTCTGCCGCCCCTGCCGTCCAGGAGAAATATGTCTACCACAAGGTCGTCAGGGGCGAGAGCGTATACTCCATCGCCAAACAGTACAAGGTAGATGCCGAGACCATCTATCGGCTCAATCCCGGCAGCAAGGACCGTATCTGGGCCGGGGCCACGCTGCGCCTGCCCGTCACCGAGGTGGAACTTTCGCCCGATGAGGCTGCCGCCGACACGCTCAACATCCGCGAGCGGCTGCAGGACTTCATCAGCAGCGCCCAGGCCATCTCCACCGCACCCGTCAGCGACCTGCAGGACATCAAGGAGTCGACACGCCGGCTCAATGCGCTCGCCAACAAGTGGAACGTGTACTACACCGCCAAGCAGGCGGCCATCGGCGACAACGAGGGACTCACCGACCTGGCCTCGGAGTACCAGCAACTCTGCCAGGACATCCGCGACAGTCTCGCCGCCGACAAGACACGCATAGAGACCTCTGCCGGATTTGTACGCGCCGTACGCTTCCTCGACCAGCAAAAGGCCGTCTACGCCCAGTACGTCAAGCAGGCCCTCGCCCTCTCGGCCGCCGAAGCCCTTGCCCCGCGGCTCGAGGAACTCAAGGCCAAGGAGCAGGTAGCCTTCGCCGATATCGAGAAAAACTACGAGACCGCCAAGGCCGCCGCTGCCGCCGACCCCTCGCTCACCCGGCAGATGGCCAAGGTCACCGACAACTACATCGCACTCAAGAGCCAGTCGGAGAAGGTGCAGGAGGCCGCCTACAAACCGCTCTTCGACCGCATCAAGGACTATCTCTTCGGTCTGGCCGCCGTCACCATCATCCTCATGTTCGTCAATATGGCACAGGCCAAGTTCAAGTCGTACAAGGAGATGAAGAAGAACGCCAAGAAACTCGAACAGATGCGCCGGCAGAACGACAACGAATATCCCACCATCTGACACCGTATATTTCCCCCTGTCTGACACTCCGCAACATTTCCCCACCAGCATGCACAACACTACCCATCCGCGTCTCACCCTTCTCCTGCTTCTCCTGCCGCTGCTCGTGCTCTGCACGGGCTGCGACGGCATACCCGGTTTCGGTCTCAACAACGGTGCCGGACCCGAACCCGAAAGCAACAATATCAAGGTCGACACCACCGTCTTCTCCAAAGACTACAAGACCATCAGCGTCAAACTGCACATGCCCGACGGACTGGCCGACTGCCAACTCTCCGACACCGACCACGTGCGCATCGAGGCTACTGAGGAAAGTCCGACGTATATCAACGGCGGCAGCAACATGCAGCCCCGCCTGGTCAAGGTCACCGACATACGCCGCGAGGAACTGGCCGCCAACCGCCTCAGCCTTCTTCTCCTGGTCGACCTCACCCTCTCCGACGACGATATCGCCGAGGAGAAACGGGCCGTGGAGCAGATGCGGCGGTGGTTCTCGCCCAACAACCTCCATATCGCCTTCATGCGCGAGGGGGGCGTCACCGAGACCTTCCTCGCCACCGACTATGTCATGCAGACCTACTTCCGCAAGAGCGGATCGAAAAAACTGCTCTACCGCTCCGTGGCGGCCAAGATGGACGAGATGCTCGCCTGGCAGTCGCTCTCGCGGGAGCAAAAGGGTCTGATCGTCTTCTCCGACGGCGATGTCTATGTCAACGACGTGCCGGTAGATGCGCGCCACTTCGAACTGCAGCACCGCCTCCTGCAGGCCAGCACGCACGCCGGCTACTCGTCGGTATACTACGTCAACTTCGGCGGCGGCGATGCAAGCGACAACGAGGCCGTCACCGTCATGCAGCGGCTCTGTCAGGCCACGGGCGGAGAGTATCAGCGGCGGTTCAAGTGGAAACCGCTGCTCACCCACATCCTCTCCACCTTCAATGTCGACTACGCCGACTACCGCCTCGACTTCGAAAACCCCGACAACAAGGTCTACACCGGAAAGGCCATGCACCTGCACCTCACCGTCTACAACAACGGACGGCCCGTCGGCACGGCCTGCTCCGTCTACCGCATCGGCAATATCTACTCGCCCGTCATCATCAACGGCCTCTCCGACGCGCAGGTCATCCTGCTCGGCATCATGACCACCCTCGTGCTGCTCGCCCTCGTCTATCTCGTGCTGCAGATCGTCGTGCCCTTCATCTCCTACCGGGTGTTCGTACACCGCCATGTCACCCACTATACCGGTGCGGCCATGATCTACAACGGCATACAGGTCGACCGCTCCTGCTACTACTGCAAGGCTCCCTTTGAGGAGGGCGACGAGATCGTGGCCAAGTGCGAGCACGTCATGCACCGCTCCTGCTGGGAAGAGAACGGCTACAAGTGTCCCGAGTACGGCCGCAAGTGCCCCGACGGTGCCCACTACTACAACGCCTCGCAGCCCCTCGACCGCCGCAACGCCCCCTTCTTCGCCCAGTGGGTGCTGCTGGCCATCGCCGCCGCCCTGCTCGGATGGATGGCGTTTGTCATGTCGAGCGACCGCTCCTCTACCTCCATCCTCTACGGCATCATGCTCTCCATACACGGACTGCAGTCGGGCACGCCCGAGGCGCAGATGGCCTTCGACCAGTATGCCGCCCATCTGAAGTACCTCCCCATCTTCGGCCTGTGCCAGAACTTCTTCCTCGCCCTCGCCCTCGGCTACATGAGCATGCAGGGACATCCGCTCGGCATGCGGCTCAAGCGGGCCTTGGTCAAGTCGGTCTGCTCGGGCATCCTGGGCTACCTCATCTTCCTGCTCACCTGCATCGTCTCCATCACGCTCAATCTCAGCGAAGACGCCTTCATGGTCGACTGGATACCGTGGGCGCTCAACGGCCTTGTCGTCGCCTTTGTCTCCACCTTCGGCACGCGCATACAGTTGCGCAAGAAATGGCTCGGCGTGAGCGTGCTCATCGGCCTGGCCGTGATGTACGCCTGGATGTATATCGTGTTCTACGACAAGATGGACTGCCGCGAGCAACTCCTCTCCTGTTTCATCGTCTACTCCGTGGCCCTCACCGTCTGCGTGGCCGTCGCCGCCCCTCGCTCCGAACGCTACTTCCTGCGCGCCGAGGGTGCCATGAAGCCCGTCGACATCGCCCTCTACAAGTGGCTCCGCACATCGCCCGACTACCGTGTCACCATCGGCAAGAGCGTCGACTGCAACCTGCAGATGACCTGGGACTTCGCCAGCACCATCGCCCCCATACAGGCCGCCGTCTATACCGAGAACGGCAAGATCTACATGCAGCCCGTCGAAGACGGTGTCACCGTCGACGGCCGGACCCTCTCGCCCGACGACCGCATCCGCCTCTACCACGGCCGCAGTTTTACTATTGGCAAGACCACATTTACGTTTGAGGAGAAGGATGTCAATTGAGATATGAGTTCCACCCGTCTTTCCAATTTCGAACTCCTGCGTGTGTTGGCCATGCTGATGGTACTTGCCATCCATGCCGACTTCTTCTCTCTCGGCCGTCCGACCTTCGACCAATTCCTGGCCTCGCCTCTTGAGGTGTGGGCGCGTCTTGCGGTGGAGATGTCGGGTATTGTGGCTGTCGATGTCTTTGTGCTGATCTCGGGATGGTTTGGCATCCGGGCAAGTGTGCGCGGATTTTGCCGTTTCCTCTTCACCTGCCTGTTCTTCTGCATCGGGGTGAACGTAGTGATGTGGGCCTGCGGACTCCCGTCCTTGCAGGACGAGACGCTGCACACGATATACGGCAAGATGGAACTCAACTGGTTTGTCAAGGCCTACATGCTGCTCTATATCCTTGCCCCTGTGCTCAACGCTTTTGTCACCACGGCATCAAGGCGCACCCAGGAGCGGGTGCTCATCGGTTTCTTTGCCGTGCAGACCCTCTACGGGTGGGTGACGGGTTCGGCCTGGTATTTCTGTTTCGGCTATTCGCCCCTGCCGTTTGCCTGGCTCTATCTTTTAGCGCGCTACGTGGCCGTATTCCGCCCGAGGTGGAGCAGAGGGGTGAAGATTTATTTCGCCTTGTACGTCCTTATAACGGCCTTACAGAGCGTTTTGGGCATAGTGGCCCTGAATATCAACAGTAATATGGCTATCGACCGACTGATTGCGTACAACAGTCCGTTGGTGATAGCGGCTTCGCTGGTCCTGTTGTTGGGCTTCCGCGAACTGCATTTCAGCAGCCGCCCGGTCAACTGGCTCGCCCGCTCCTCTTTCGCCGTATTCCTGCTGCATACCCATACCGCGCTGATGGGCTGTTTCAAGCAGACGGTGGTATGGATATACAATATTTATTCGGGGGGTATTTTGGCTTCTCCTCTCCCTGTTCCTGCTGCTGGTATATGCCGCAGCCGTCCTTGTCGACCAGGTCAGAATATGGTTGTGGAGGAAGGTAGAGAATCGTGTCGGATGTAGATGATGATGGGGGAACGGACGCAACCGGCAGACAGGGCGTAGAATTGTGGCTGACGAGTCCCGTAGGGAGTTGAACGCAAGCAACGAGTCCCTGCGGGACTCACGCTTGCGGAAATTTACACACCCCGCATTTGCGTTCAACTCCCTACGGGACTCGCGGGTTGCGATTTTTTACTGGGACGCCAATGATTGTAGTCTCTGCTTCTTATATCGTGACCGCTTGCCAGTCGATGAGCCCTTTACCCAGGTCATCGAGTTCTATGGCGAGTCCTATGACTTGGCGGCTGTCGCCTTGGAACGGGGCGAGATAGTTGTGTGAAACGATTTGCCGGGCTGCAGCTGCCATGCCGCCGTTTTTCGAGAGTTTCAGTTCCATGACGTAGATGTAGCGCGTTGTCCATGCTATGAGGTCGATACGGCCTCCTGCGAGCATACGTTCCACTTCTACACGCAGGCCGATGGCATTGAGTATGGTACTGATGATGAGGCGATAGCGTTCCTCCATATCCATTGACGCCAGTTTCCTGTTGCTGTAGGGTACATCGGCGATGAGTGAGCGGAGTGTACTTTTGGCCTTGTCTTCCTGACCGGTGCCCAACTGGTAGTACAGGTCGGCCTGTAGGGATTGTATGTCGTCTTTTTGCCGGAGTGTAAGTGCTGGAAGTACTGATTCGAAGAGAGCCTGCTTCACCTCCTTGTTGGGAAATCCGAGTATGTATCCGAACTCGTTGCTGTCCTTGATGGTGAGGTAGCCCGACTGGTAGAGAAACAATTCTGCGCCGCCTCCTGTGACATCTGATGATTCGAGCGTATTGCGCAGGGCACGGCAGCCTTCGAAACTCCCCATCCTTATCTCCCCGTCCTTGACGAATTTCGTCAGCAGGGAAGTGGAGCCGGACGAGGCCCAGTAGTTGCCCAGTCTGCCGGTGCTCAGTGCGTAGACAAGACTGAAGGGGTTGTAGATGTCAGTCATGTTGTCTTCGCTGAAGTGGTAGCCATCGTAGTATTCCTTCAGGCGGTCGTGGGTCTGTTGCAGTGTCCATCTGTTTTTTTCCGCCATCCGCTCCAGTTCGGGTGCGAAGTTACGGGTTATCTCCTCTTCGGTGATGCCGCAGACGGTGGCGTACTCGGGCAGAAAACTGATGTTGCTCAGGTTGTTCAGGACGGAGAACAGCGATATCTGGGTGAACTTGGTGATACCGGTGATGAAGACGAACTTTTCGTATTTGTCGTAACTCTTCAGTACGGCAAACACGCTGCGGTATATGGCGGTACACTCTTCGTGGTGCAGCGTTTTCCATGAATGTTGCAGGGGTGAGTCGTATTCATCGATAAGGATGCCCACTTTCAGTCCTGTCTTCTTGTAGGCAGCGGTGATGATGTTGCCGAAACGGGTGGTGAGCGACATCGACTCCTTTGCTTCTATGTCATAGATATTTTCGTACTCGGTGAAGGTGTTGGCAAGGTATGACTGCAGTTCCTCTTTTGTCGCTCCTGCACAGCTCATGTCGAACCTGATTACCGGATGTGGTAGCCAGTCTTTCTCCAAGTCCATGATTTTGAGTCCCTCGAAAAGTTCCTTCTTTCCCGAAAGGTAGCACTCGAGTGTATCTACGAGGATAGATTTTCCGAACCGTCGGGGACGGCTCAGATAGTCGTACTTCACATGGCTGTTGACAAGTTGCCAGACAAGGTCGGTCTTGTCTACATACAAATAGCCCTCGCGTCTGATTTCCTCAAACGACTGTAGGCCGACGGGTAGTTTTCTTGCTTGCCGCTCCATGGTGTCCGTTCTTTTTATCACTTATGCAAAGATAGTGATTATCTCCCCACCAACACTATTTCTTCACCCTTTTTCTCCGTGCCCATCCTTCCTCGGAAAAGTCGGGCTCTTCGCCTACGAGACGGTTGTCGGTTTTGCGGCCGCGTGAGGGCTGGTCGGTGAAGAACTGCCGCCAGTCGCCCTTGTCTGCCGTCTTGTCGTCGCCGTGGGTATTGTTGCGGCGCTTCGACTTCTTCTCCAGGTGGGAGTAGTCTTTGGGCGTGTCGTCGCGGCGGGTGCGGCGTGCCGGGCGTGAGGCGGCCTCCTTGTCGTCGGCGTCGTTGCAGCGTACGGTGCGGCCCTTGTAGGTCTTGCCGTCGAGGGCGCGCATCACCTTCTTGGCGTCGGCCTCGGGCACTTCGATATACGAGAACTTGGCGAGCAGGTCGATATGGCCGATGTCCTGACGGCCGCCGATATGCTTGTTGACAAACTGCATCACCTCACCGGGATAAAAACCGTCGGTCTTGCCCAGATTGATGAAGAGGCGGCGGTAGCCGGCCTCGGCCTTGCGCGGTCCGCGGCTCTTGCGGTCGCGCGGCGCGTCCTTCTGGTCCTTGGCGTTGCGGGTGGAGGGCTTTTCTATCTCGGGGGCGTCGGCGTAGTACTTGAGGAACTTGCCGAACTCGAGGCTGACGATCTTCTTGAGGATGTCTTCCTTGTCGACGTAGGCGAAGTGGCGGTTGATGTCGTCCATGAAGGGAGCGATCTGCTCCTCGTCGACATCGACCTTCTCTATCTCGTCGATGGCCTTGTAGAGTTGCTTGGTGCAGATCTCCTGCGGTGTGGGCAGGGTGCCGTCGACAAACTCCTTGCAGATGATCTTCTCGATGGCCTTCACCTTGTGCTTCTCGCGGGTGTGTATGATGCTGATGGAGGTGCCTTTCTTGCCGGCGCGGCCGGTACGTCCCGAGCGGTGGGTGTAACTCTCCACGTCGTCGGGCAGACCGTAGTTGATGACGTGGGTGAGGTCGTCGACATCGAGTCCGCGTGCGGCCACGTCGGTGGCCACGAGCAGTTGGGTGAGGTGCTGGCGGAACTTCTGCATAGTGAGGTCGCGCTGCTGCTGCGAGAGGTCGCCGTGCAGCGACTCGGCGTTGTAGCCGTCGCGGATGAGTTTGTCGGCGATCTCCTGGGTCTCGGCCTTGGTGCGGCAGAAGACGATGGCGTAGATGCGGGGGTAGTAGTCGACGATGCGTTTCAGCGCGAGGTACTTGTCTTTTGCGCCCACGAGGTAGTAGATGTGGTTGACGCTCTCCGCGCCCTCATTGCGCGAGCCGACCACGATCTCCTTGTGGTCGTGCAGGTAGTTGAGGGCGATCTTCTCGATGTCCTTGCTCATGGTGGCCGAGAAGAGGAGGGTGTTGCGCTCGGCGGGCACGCCCTCGAAGATCTCGTTGATACTGTCGGAGAAGCCCATGTTGAGCATCTCGTCGGCCTCGTCGAGCACGACGTTGGTCACGCCCTCGAGACGCGCCTTGCCGCGGTTCATCAGGTCGATGAGGCGGCCGGGGGTGGCGACGATGATCTGTGCGCCGTGGCGCAGGGCGTGTATCTGGTTGACGATGGAGGTGCCGCCGTATACGGGCACGATATTGATGCCGTCGATATACTTGGCGAAACTCTTCAGGTCGTCGGCAATCTGCAGGCACAACTCGCGGGTGGGCGAGAGCACGATGGCCTGTGTGTTGTGGTTCTCGGGGTCGATGCGCTGCAGGAGGGGTATGCCGAAGGCGGCCGTCTTGCCGGTGCCGGTCTGTGCGAGTGCGATGATGTCGTTGCCGTGTCCCAGAAGATAGGGTATGACTTCTTCCTGTACGGGCATGGGATGTTCGAAACCGAGTTCTTCGATGGCGCGGCGTATCTCTTCGCTCACGCCCAGTTCTTCAAATGTCTTCAATGTGTGTGGATTGTAAAAAAATGTACTTCTGTCGTTCCTGTGGGAATGCCTTTACTCTAAAAATGTGTTGTCGCAGAGCCTTCCCAGCCATGAACATGAAGACATTGGACAACTCCTCATAAAATATGAAAATCCCGAATAGACGGTGCAAAGGTACGAATATTCTGTGGGATAGACAAGAAAAAGGACGCCCGGCCATCGGCGTGAGCGTCCTTTTGTGTGTGGTGCATAGGCAAGGGGTTGCCGCCTTATGCGTATGGGGTTGCCCTCCGTACTACTTGACCACCACCTTGCGTGTGGTGCCGTCGGAGTACTGTATGATGTTGATGCCCTTGGCGGGTGCGGCGAGCAGATGGCCGGAGGTGTCGTAGCGGGCGGTCTCTACGGCATCGGCTGCAGTGGTGCGGTGCTCCTGGATGCCGGCAGATGTGGCGCTGGCCGGGAAGACGGGCAGTTCGGGGAACCAGTAGTTCTCGGTCATGGCATAGGTATTCTTCAGTTCGCCGGTGTTGGAGTACACGCGCAGTTGGGTGTTGTTGCTGTAGGCACCGATGGTCACGCCGATGTAGAGGTCGTCGGTCTCGGGATGCACGCGGCAGCAGGCACCGTAGACGTAGGTGTTGCCCTCGGTGCTGGCGAAGTCGATGATCTGGGAGAAGGTGTTGGCGTCGATGTCATATTTGTAGATAGACTGTGCCGAGAACCACGACGAGGAACCGCCGTTCCAATAGAGGCAGTTGCTCTTGGTGGAGGCGCAGAAGCAGTCGGGGGTCCAGGCGTACCAGGAGTTGGCGGGAGCGTTGATGCCGTCGGGCAGGTCTACCTTCTCGAGCTGCAGGGTCTCGGGGTTGAAGCGGCGCAGGTAGTTCTGTGTGTTGCCCATGCCGTCGGTAGAGGCGACGGAGAGCCATACCTGTCCGTCTTTCGACTGTACGATAGAACCGTAGGCCCAGCCTTCCTCCTCGGCGTTGAGGGTCATCTCTACGGCATCGCTTTCAGGATTGATGATGACCAGGCCCTTGTCCTGGTTGACGGCGAGTATCATGCCGCTGTAGTAGATCATGCTGCCCATCTGTCCGTTGTAGAGACTGCCGGAGGTGTTCTCCGTACCGGTGACCACGCCGAGGTTCTCGTAGGTGTCGAGGTCGAAGACGTAGACACCGTTGCTGGTAGAGGCGTAGCCGCGGTGCAGTTTGGGTACGGCGAGGAAGGCGCGTCCGTCGGCGTTGTCGCCGATGGTCTTGACGGCAGCCAGCCGCTTCATGGTCTTGGCGTCGCAGACGGTGAGGCGTGCGCCCTCGACGGTAGCGCCGGGATCCTGCTCCTGCTTGCTGACGATATACATGCGTCCGTCGGCGATGGTGGCGTAGCAGCCGGTGCAGCCGAGCTGCACGTCTTCGCCGTTGGCCTGCTGCACTACGCGGTAGTCCCACGTGCCGTCGGCGTTGAGATAGTTGATGGAGGCGTTCTCGTGGCCGTACCATCCCTCGTTGAGTACGAACACGCCGTCGGTGTACTCCTTGTCTTCCTGGGCGGAGAGGGGAGCGGCGTAGGTCATGGCGGCCAGGAGAGCGGCTGCCATCGGTGTAAAGATTCTCTTCATATCGTTGATGTTTTGTTGTGGACTATTCCTTGTTGCGTGTGATGTAGAGGTCGCGTGCGCCGGAGATCTCCGTGGAGGTCTCGCCGAGCCATCCGCAGCACTGGTTGACACCGGTGTAGATGCGTATGAAGTCGGCGCCGGGCAGGTGTACGGGTTGTCCGGCACTGTCGACGGCCCAGTCGAGGTCGAAGGAGCAGAGGCGGGTGGAGTCGTTGGGGTGGTTGTCGGCGTAGCCCCAGGGGTAGGAGTAGAGTACGTAGTAGTTGCCCTGTCCGCTCTCGTCGACGGCATTGGGGGCAAGGCGTGCGCCGGTGAAGGTCAGCGTACTGTCGGGTATCCACTGCGGCCAGTAACTCTGGGAGTGGTAGATGTTGCGCTCCACATAGCCCGATGTGCCGCGGTTGTCTTGCCAGACGATATACTGCGCGTCGGTCACGCGGCCGCCGCTGCCCGGTACGGGCGTGTGCGGGGTGGAGTCGGGGTGGCGGTAGGTCACGGCATAGTCGTGCAGGGTGGCGGCGCTGTGGTATTCGCTTCCGGCGAGTTCGTACCATTCGTCGTCGGGCAGTCCGTTCATGTTGCGGTCGAGCGACACCATGACGATGCCCGGTTCGCACGATCCGCCGCGCCGCTGTCCGTACTGCGCCTTGTCGGAGTAGAAAGCGTTGCCCTCGATGTAGAGGTCGCGCTGCGAGGGGGTGTTGATGAGCGTATGGTCGAAGCCGAAGGTGACATATCCGCCCCATGCACCGAGCGTGACGAGCGTGCCAGTGGCGAGGCAGTCCTCCACCTTTTGCCGCATCTTCTCTTCGGTGTCGCCCTTCTCGTAGAGTGGGGTAGTGCCGACAAACTGCCCTGGGGCGGGGCGGTACTCGTAGACGCGGGCCACGTCGGCGCTGTACTCCACCTGTTCGTGTACCACGCGTATGAGGAAATCCTTGGTGTACCCGCGGTCGCCGTCGTCGAGCGTGAAGGTGAGACGGTGCTCGCCCTCCTCCGCGCTGAGGTAGATGAGCGACCGGCCGGTGCCGAGCAGACTGTCGGTGCCGTCGGCACGGTGTTCCGTCCAGCGGTAGGCGTTGCCGGTATAGGCCGTGGCGACGAGCAGTTTTTCGAGGCGCGGCAGATTGTAGTAGTCGTCGATGCCGGAGGAGACCACTTCCGGTTCGCGTGTGCAGGCGGTGGTGAGGAGCAGCAGTGCGGCGGCGGATATCAGAGAGGTATGTCGTGTCATGGGCTGACGAGGGTCATGTGGGCGGGTATGTCGCCCGTGCGTACGCTCCACTTGTGTTTGCCGTCGCGCGAGTAGCAGTGGAGCACGCCGCTCGAGACGTAGTTTTTGGCGTCGGTGACGTAGATGTCGCCCGTCGTGGGGTGTACGAACAGGCCGTAGGGTATGGTGATGTCCTTCTCCGTGCCGTCGGTGATGAAGGCGTCGGTGATGCGCCGCTTGGTCTTCACGTCGATGATGCCGTAGGTCACGGTGTTGCTCTGCGTGTAGTTGTTCCACTCGGTGCTGTAGTAGTAGAGCGAGTCGCCGTGTATGTAAAAACCGGTGCAGGGTATGTCGAGCGTGTCGGTCACCTCCATGCGGTTGCGGTTGGCCTTGCGCTGTAGCACAAACAGATTGGAGTGTACGCTGGTGTAGTCGCCCATGGAGGTGACCCACAGTTTGCCGTAGCCGTCCTTGCCGATGGCCCCAAGATTGATGCCCACGGGTATCTTCTCTGTCTGCCGGAAGGTGGGTATCTCGATGACCGACACCGTATTGTCGTAGTTGGGGGCCATGTAGCCGCCCGAGTTGGCCACGTAGATGTAGTCGCCGATGATCTCGAGTCCGTTGGGCTGGTAGCCCACGGTGCAGCGGTCGGTGACGGCGAGCGAGAGCGTGTCGATCTTGTACACGGCGCCGGGCACGGCATCGGGGTTGTTGAGCTGCACCGGACCGACATACGACGTGACGTAGGCGTAGCGGCGGTAGAAACGTATGTTGCGGCAGTTGGGCACCTCCACCTGTCCGATGCGCTTGCCCGTATGGGCGTCGAGCACCTCGACCTTGTTGGAGCAGTTGACCACGACGTATATCCTCGACCCGTACACCTGTATATCGTTGCCCACATCGCCGAGTTCCTTGATCTGAGAGGGGTTGCGCTCGGCGTAGAGATTGCGTACATAGTAGCCGTTGCGGTAGTCGAGGTAGTCGAGCGTACACTTGTTGCTGCCCATATTGCCCTCGTTGAGCACGTAGAGTCCGGCATATCCGCCGCCGTCGTCGGTCAGGCCGGGGACGATGTCGTACTGGGTGGGCACGACAATCTCATCCTCGCGGCAACTGGCGAAGAGGGTCAGCACGGCCGTGAGGGCCGTGAGGGCCGTGAGGACGTGGATGATGTGGAGTGGTCGGTGCATGATATTCTTATCGTCGCTTATATTTCCACGCTGAGCGTGATGCGGTAGTTGCGCTTGGGCATGGGATAGTTGATGATCACGTCGTAGTCTTGCGAGAAGAGGTTGCACACCTCGACGGCAGCCTTGGCGCGGCACTTGCCTATGTTGAGGCCGCGCGAGAGGGCGAGGTCGCTCGTGTACCACGGTTGGGTATGGTTGTAGACGATGTTCTCCTGCTGGTTGTAGCGTTCGCCGGTGTAGATGAAACTGTAGTCGAGCGTCCACGGTCCGTAGCGGGCCTCGATGACGGCCGATCCGCTGTGCCAGGGGATGTAGGGTATCTGGTCGCCGTAGTAGGTGTCGGCCTTGGAGGTGAGGTCGATGGCCTGTTGCCAGGTGTACTGCAGGCGGCAGGTGATGTAGAGCAGGCGTGCGGGGTGCAGGGTGGCGTGGGCGGCGATGTCGGCTCCGGTGATGCGCACGCGGCCGAGATTGAGCATTGTCCAGCGGAACTGTGCCCCTTTGGGGTAGGCGATGATCTTGTCGTGTACCCAGTTGCGGTAGATGTCGGCCTGCAGGCCCCACTCGGCGATGAGGCCGCGCTCACGGGTGCGGCTGGTGTAGGCGAAGCCGGCATCGTACTGGGTGGCCCGCTCGGGCGAGAGGCGCGAGTTGCCCATCTCGGCGTAGTAGAGATCGTTGAACGTGGGCATGCGGAAACTGCGCTTGGCGAAGGCATGCAGTGTAAAGTCGGTCTTGGCGAACGGACGCCAGGAGGCGAAGAGGGCCGGCGTCCAGGCGGTCTTGTCGCCCGGCGAGGCGGCCTGACGGGTGCGGTCGTGCACGTAGGTCATCACGACACTGCCCTGTATGCGCAGACCACCGAGCGTGGCCGAGGTGGCGGCCGAGGCGTAGTGGGTCCAGCGGGTGGGGTAGACAAAACCGTACATGTCGGCCGACATCTTGTTCCACTGCACGTCGTAGGCGGCCGAGACGCTCCACCACGGGGTGAGGTCGACCATGTGGGCCGAGGAGAGGTAGAACTCCTTCTGGCGGTAGATATTGTCGATGGCGGCCACGGTGGTGTCGCGGTTGACGTAGCGTGTGCGGTAGTAGGCGTACTTGGCGAGCCACTGCTGGCGGTAGTGGCGGCCGAAGTCGCGGCGGTAGGTGCCTTGGAGAAAGGAGTTGTTGTCCCAGATGCGCTCGCCGCGCCGCCACACGTTGTTGACGATGGCGCCGGGCACGCCGCGCTCCGAGGTGTAGTTGTAGCCCTTGACCATCCACCGTCCGTGGGCGAAGGTGCCGAAGAGGGCGGCCTCGAGTCGGGTGGCCCTCACGTCGCCGTTCTGTCTGACGGCCGTCGTGTCGTACATCACCTCACCGGTGCGGGCTGCACGGCGGCGGTAGCGGAACTTGTACTTGCCGTTGCTCGACAGCCATTCGGCGTTGAGCGATGCGCTCACGCGGGAGGACAGGCGCAGGTCGACAAGGGCGGAGGGATTGACCAGGCCAAACGATCCGGTCTTCAGCGTCGCCTTGGCGTGATAGGTCTCGCCCGGGGCGAACTCCGGGCGGCGGGTCCACAGGTAGACGGATCCGGCCGAGGCGTAGTCGCGGGCCGACTGGAAGACGTGGCTCTTCTGTCCGTTGTAGAGCGAGATGGCCTGCATGTTGTCGAGGGAATACTGTCCGAGGTCTACCTGGCCGTTCTGGGCGTTGGCCAGTTGTATGCCGTCGTAGAAGATGCCCACGTGCTGCGAACCCATCGACCGTATGTTGACGGTCTTGATGCCGCCCACGCCGCCGTAGTCCTTTAGTTGTACGCCGGCGAAGTAGCGCAGGGCGTCGGCCACGCTGAGGCTGCCCAACCGCCGCAGTTGCTCGCCCTCGAGTTGCTGTGGGGCAATGACGCTCTGCGAGTTGCGCGAACTGACCACCACCTCGCGCAGGGTATGCAGACTGTCGAGCCGTTGCGCAGAGCAGTGGGCCGCTGCAATGTACAGCGACAGAAGGATCAGTGTCTTTTTCATGCGTGTAGGACGTTTGTTGGGCGTGTGCTGAAAATACCTATGTTGTGTTGTCTCCCCCTTTTCCTAACCCACGAGTACTCTGGAGGACGTGCGGCATACCGGCAGGTCTTCTGACTCGCCGCCCGGATGCGACCGCCTTCCCGGCCTCCGCAGACGCAGACAGAATCTGTGCGCGGCAGGTGGCCAGTGGCCGTAGTGTCGCACCCTCACAGAAGGGCGGCTCACAGCAGCGGGACTGTCGGGGACTCTCACCCCGTTCCCTTTTGATTGCTGCCTTTCGGGGGCAGCAAACCGATAGCGGCTGCAAAGTTACGCTTTTTTTTGTGACGGTATATCCATGTTTTTTGTTTTCTTATGAATTTATATTACGTCATGTCACACGGACAAAGTACCTTTGCAACGCAGACGGCGTAGCGCAGGCTCAATGATGCCAAACACAAATTCCCCCAACCAAAAAACCAACCGAACAAGTATGAAGATCTATTTCAGTCACAAGGAAGAACTGTGGAACTCGTGGTCGCACGGCGCGGGTGTCATTCTCGGCCTGATCGTCGGCACGGTGTTTCTCGTGTGGTGCGGCTGGGCACGCAATGGCTGGGCCACGGCCGGCATCATACTCTACCTTTTCGGCATGCTCTGCTCGTATGCCGCATCGACCTTGTATCATGCGCTGAGCGCGTGGTCGCCGTGGAAGGAGCGATTGCGCCGGTGGGACCATGCCGCCATCTACTGGCATATCGCCGGGTCGTATTCGCCCATCACGCTCATTGCCCTGCGCGACTATGGAGCGTGGGGATGGGCTTTCTTCGGATTTATCTGGACGGCGGCCATTGCCGGAACAATAAAGAGTTTCACGGGACTCAAGGGACACAGCACGGTCGAGACCGTCTGCTTTGTGGCTATGGGCCTGAGCGTGCTGGTGGCCTTCGGACCTCTTGTGCACTGCGTCGACACCGCCGCTGTGGTGTGGATCGTGGCCGAGGGCGTGAGTTACATCACGGGGGCCGTGTTCTACAGTCTCAACAAGCGGCGGTACATGCACACCGTCTTCCACTTCTTTGTATTGCTCGGTTCCGTCTGCCATATCGTGGCCGTATGGGATATACTGCTCCGCTATCTGTGAAATTGTAGGGCGGAATGAAGGATTTTCGCTCACTTTGTTTGGTGTTCTTGGTCAAATTGTTTAATTTTGTCAAATCCGCATACGTCTAAAAGAATCACCAAACAATATCTGCTTATGAACAAATTTCTACTCTCCCTCTCCCTGTGCCTCGCCACCGTCACGGCTTGGGCGCAGAGCGGAAGCGAAAACCGTATGTCCGTGCATCAGAAGGACGGTACGGTGAAGGTGTACGACGTGGCCACGGTCGACAGCGTCACCTTCGGCAGTGTCGCCGCTGAAGGTACTGTCACGCTGAGTGTCACCGCGCAGTCGGGCGCTCTGGCCCTTGTGTCGGTCACCCTGCCCGAATGGTGCGGCAAGTGCGATGTGGCCGTCATCCCCGACGACGGTTCTGTCGCTGACCAGACCTCCTATATCCGCCGCAACCGCCAGCACCGCATTGCCGTATCGCAGACCGTCACCATCGGACAACTCTGTCCTTCGGCCAAATATCTTCTCGCTGCCCTTCCCTATGACAAGTACGGCGTGCCCGGCACCGTCACCACCCTGCCCCTGACGGTCGGCAGCGGCGATGTGACCGACCTGGGCGAAGGGGCCAACACCTATATCGTGCCGCAAGAGGGCAAATACTCATTCCTGCCCCGCCACGTGCGCGGCGACATGATCACCGGCATCGACAAGGTAGACTGGATATGGGCCACCCTGCCCGAGGATGGCGGCGAGAACCAGGATCTGCTCTCCGATATCGACTACGACAGCAACGGCCGCGTCACCTTCACCGCCACCGGCAAGAAGGGCAATGCCGTGCTCGGCGCGTTCGATGCCTCCGGCCGCGTGATATGGACATGGCTGATATGGTGTACCGACCGTCCGTCGACCATGCGCTATGAGAACGGGGCTGTATTTATGGACCGATTCATCGGCGCCATCAGCGCAACACCTACCGACGGCACCGACACCTGGGGCCTTGTATGGCAGTGGGGCCGCCCCACACCCTTCTTCGGCGGATACAATGAGAACGAATGGGCGGAGACTGACGCCTTCTATGAAGCCCGCGCCCATACGGTCATCAATCCCGACCACGCCTTTGATTGGGGTATCAACAAGACCGCCGTCTCGATGAACGAGGCCATCGCCACACCGCTCACCTTCTATTATGAGGAGAACTCCTGCGACTGGCATACACCCGTCGACCTCACCCTTTGGGGCGAGGTCAAGACCGACTACGACCCCAGTCCCGCCGGCTACCGCCTGCCGACCACCGACGACTGGACCGAACTCGAGAAGGGGCTCTACTATGTCACCCGCAACAAGGGTTTCGCCTACGACTATGACGGACAGCAGGCCTGGTGGCCCGCACAGGGCAGCGGCCGCGAGTTCAACACCGGATGCAACATCATCGGCACGGGCAAACTGCACGTCTGGTCGGCTACCTCGGCCTACGTCAACAACATCCTCTACGGCATGACCAACGATCCCTACGGCTATCGTCTCATCGCCGAGTCGGCCACCGCCACGGTCTACCCCGAAGCCATGGCCAACCGCTCCTTCGCCTTCTGCGTGAGGTGCATCGAGGACAAGTAAGCGGTAAAGTTCCGTAGGAAATTGAACGCAAACTTTTATTCGTGAGATTTGTAAAATTCGTGGTTAATACAACCAATGCCCCGTGGTATATGAACCACGAATTTTACGAATCTCACGAATTTTGAAATATGCACCCATCCTCTGTCTCGCCGATAATGACTACTTTTGTCATAATTATCGGGTGCGGCTGACGGCTGCGCCCGTAAAACTTGTATGCAATGAAACGCAAAAACATTGTCTTTTGTTCGTTTGCCGCCTGTGCCGTCGTGGCCTTGGCGGCTATCGGCGTGCGCTACTGGGTGTATGGCAAGAAGACGGTGGCGCCCGTGGTGGAAAAGGTGCGGCAGAGGGTGCAGGCGCGCCCCGCAAGCGACACTGCCACCGTGCGTCGCGACACCGTACCCAAGGCAGACTACCGTATCAGCGGCACGCTGCGCTACGACGACGGACAGCCTGCTGCCGGTGTGGCCGTGAGCGACGGCTACACCGTGGCCGTGACCGACTCTATGGGGCATTATGCCTTCCGCCGCGACTCGCTGGCCCGCTATGTATGGTACACCGTTCCGGCCGATTGCGAGGTACCTGTGCATGGCGATGATGACCGCACGGCCGCCTTCTATCTGGCTGTATCGAAGAGCAGGAAGGTCTATGACTTCACGCTCCAGCGTCTGCCCGGCGGACGGCAGCACGACTACCGCCTCGTGGTGCTCGGCGACCCGCAGGTGACCAATGCCAAGAATCCCTTTTATACTGACGCCACCGACAATCCCGTGCAGCGGAGTGACATCGAGCGGTTCACCTCCGAGACCATGACCGACCTGCGCGCCTGGCTTGCCACCCTCCCCGACAGTGTGCCCGTCTACGGACTGAGCATGGGCGACGACGTGCAGTACTACGGAGGCTACAACGCTGCCCTCGAGATGCAGATACGCCGCGCGCTGGGCAGCACGCGCATGCGCCTCTTTTCCGTCATCGGCAATCACGACCAGGACGGCAAGGCGCTCTACCGCTCGAAGTGGATGGAGGCGTGGGGACCCGACGACTACTCCTTCGACCGCGGCGACGAGCACTATGTGTGTCTCAACAATGTGCAGTTCTTCCACGGCGCTTCCTACTATTCGCCCGGCGAACTGTCGGCCTGGCAGATGCGGTGGCTGCGGCAGGACCTTGCCCATGTGCCCCGTGACCGCAAGGTGGTGCTCTGCTACCACATTCCCTTCACCTTCGGCAACCGGCCTTCCAAGCACGCTGAGGCGCTCACCGCTGCAGGCGAGAGCGGCCACTACTCGTCGGCACGGCTCAGCGAACTGCTGGCGCTGCTTGCTCCCTTCACCGGTGGCGCGGAACTCTTTTGCGGACATACCCACTTCGCCATCAACCACGAGATAGACTACGCCGGGCAACACCTTCTCGAACACTGTCACGCCGCCGCCTGCGGCAATATCTGGCAGTCGAACGTCAATCTCTGCGGCGCTCCCAACGGCTACTATATCTACTCCTTCTCGGGCACGGCCATCGCCGACTGCCGCTACAAGGGTACATTTTGGGATATCGACCGGCAGATGGCCCTTTTCCGCTCGGATACCGACTACGGCGGCGAGACGTATGCCGCCGACTGGGACTTGGCGCGCGGACGCGGCACCATCGTGGCCAACGTCTTCAATGCCGACTCCCGCTGGCGCGTCGTCGCCGTGGAGAACGGTGTGGAGCACCCCATGCAGCGGCTCTCGGGCAAGGGGCAGGATGCCTTCGCCACCGGCTACCACCGCAAGTATTGCCAGTGCGCTCCTTACAGTTTCATCAGCAAGCAAAACACCTACCTGCTCATGAACCACCTCTACTACTACACCCCCTCCTCCCACAAGGCCCGCGTCACCGTGCGGGCCACCGATCCCTACGGCCATACCTACACCGCCTCGAGCGACGGTATCATCACCGAACCGTACTACAATTATGCGCACTATTATGGCGGGGGAAAGTGAAAGGTGAGATATCCATTTTGATTGGTGTCCGAGAGAGATATTGCAAACGGCAAGTCCCGTAGAATCGTCGCAAACGGCAAGTCCCGTAGGGACGACATAGTATAGCGTAGGGGCTTGCCCCTACGTTTTGATAGTGGTATCAACAACGTGCCCCTGTAAGGGGCGCATAGTTCAATTTCATACAATGAATTATGCGCCCCTTACAGGGGCAGCCCGTTGGGGAATAACAAAAATGATAGGGGTAAACCCCTATCCATAATCTGTCGTCCCTACGGGACTCGTCGTATACGGGACACACCATCTACAATGATTAGGGACTCGTCGTATACGGGACTCGCCATCTGCAATGATTAGGGACTCGTCGTATACGGGACACACCATCTGCATATTTTGACCGGACACCAATATATATTTCCGCCCCTGCCCCCATAAAAAAAAACTGTACCTATCCTCACGGACAAGTACAGTGGTGGATTGTTAACAATTCAATCTGTCTTTTTGAAGAATAATCTTCTTTTTCTGAAGAATGTATCTATATTAAACGAGATAATCCTTTGTGTGTGTGAAAATGAGATGCTGCCGGGTATTCTCTTTTGTGGGGCGTGGATGCCCTCGAAGAACTTATTTAGATAGGTTTAGACACTTTGTCCGGGCAGGGTTCAGACTTCTTATTTAGACAGAAATAGACACGACAATTTTTTTCTTTTTTTCTCTCTATGCAATTGGTTGCAGACTGCACAGAGAGCGGGGTGGTTATTCCCAGTCGTCATTGTCCCAGCCGCCGATATGGCTGAAGGAACGTTGGTCGATGTCCTCGGAACCGTCGTACTTGTCGACGCTTCCCGAAGGGGTGGTGCTGTCACCGCTGCCGGTGGTGTTGCCGCGCTCGGTGCTGTTGGCCGATCCGGCCATGATGCCTTGCTCGGTGGCAAGGAAGAGGGTGGTAATGGATGGGGTGCTGTATGTCTTTTTCATTTTTTTGCGTTTTGGGGGGCGGGCTTTTCGCGGCCCGCCCTTGTGGTGTTGGTTGTGTTGTTGTGGAATTACTTGACGATGTACTTCTTGCCGCCCGATACGTAGATGCCGGCGGGCAGTCCTTCGAGACTGTTGGCGGCGGAGCGCACGAGTTGTCCGGCGAGGTTGTAGATGTTGCCGTTGACGGCCTTGTCGGGTGTGATGATGTCGATCTCGGGTGTGTCGATGCCCGTGGCGTCGCCGTCAGGACCGAAGGTGGTGCTGTTGTCGCGGGCCTTCTGTTCGCCGTTGATGATGAAGGTGTCGTCGGCGTACTCGCCGTCGGTGAACGTGCTGGTGTATTTGCGGGGCAGTACGGTGCAGGAGTAGGGCGCCCATATCTTGCCGCTGACGCCGTTCTGGTAGTAGAAACTTACCTTGTACTCGTCGCCTACCTTCTTGCCGCCAAGGAAGTAGCAGTAGGTGGGACGGTGGAAGACGGCAGAGGAGAGATGGATGCTGCTGCCGGTGGTGCCGGAGGTCTGGCTCTTCACGCCCGAGCAGGAACCACGGAAGACGTAGGTCCACTTGTTCTCGTCGACAGAGGAGTAGTCCTCAGTTTCCGTGCCGTCGATGATGGCGGTGGCCTCGGTCAACTGGTTGTGCTCTGATCCCGGTTCGGGTACGCGGGCGCGGATGACGTTCTTGCCGGCTTCGGCATCGACACCGAAACTGTTGGAGGGCTTGATGACGTAGGGATACCAAGCCTTGATGCCTCCCTCTTCGAGCAACAGGTTGTTGCCGGCGTCGTTGGCATTGTCGTCGGGCATCTGGTTGCTGGTGAAGTAGAGTTGTATACGGTGGTTGGTGTAGTCGCGGGTCACCTTGCCGAGGGTGTAGAGCAGGGTGTTTTCGCCAAAGTATTTCTTCACTTCGGCCTTGGTGAGGTTGTAGGGCAGACAGATGGTCCACCAGTTGTTGTCGGTGATGGGGACAACATTGTCGGGAATGGGCGCATCGGGACGGGTCAAGACAAAGCGCAGGATACCAATGTGCTTCTTGCGCTCCTCGCTCATCTCAGTGCCGTCGAAGAGGTAGCCGTTGATGGTGCCTACCTTTGAGCCGTCTGCGCTCTGCGGGCCGTGGGCCTTGTTGTAGTCCTGCTGTGAGGGCCACAGACGCTCGTCGCCGAGGTAGGCATCCTTGATAGAGTATTGGCGGGTGAGGTCGTCGTAGGTGAGGGTTTCCTCCTCGGTGAGGTCGGGACGGTAGTGCATGATGGTGAACCAATGGCCGTTGTTGATGTAGTTTTCGCGGGTGGCAACCTTTTCCTTGATGGTGACGTTACCGTTCCATCCGGTGTAAGGGCCGTTGCCGAACACGTCGTTGGCGCACTCGGGCGATGTGCGGCCTTGGAAGTAGACGTCGCTGAGGTCGTTGGCGCTGCTTTGGAAGGCCGACTGGCCGAGGTAATTCACGTTCTCGGGGAAGAGCAGCACCTTGCAGGCATGGTAGATGAAGGCTTCCTTTTCTACCCGCTCAAGCGTCTTGGGGAACACGAGGCTGGTCAGCGACGAGCACTGCCAAAAAGCGTTCTCTCCGATAGTCTTGATGGTAGTGCCGCTGAGGTCGAGGGAGGTGAGTTTTCCGTTCTGCTTGAAGGTGTTGGCTTCAATCTCGGTGTATCCGGCAGGGATGACGAGCGACACCAGGTTGCCTACAGTCTGATAATCCTCATGTTCGTTGAAAAGTTGTGATGGGATGACGGTAGAGGTGGCGTCTGCCGAGAGTTGGGGAAGAGAAAGATGCTGGAGTGTAGAATAACCGCCCTGGCAGACGGCGAAAGTACCGAGTTGCTTGTAATCCTCGCCGGTAGAAATAGGGTTGAGGGCCGTCACGGTAGCCTCGCTAAGGTCGAGGGTGACAAGGTTTTTCTTGCCGTTGTTGTTGAGAACAGCATTGACATCATCGTCGGATACAGGACCGCTGACCTTGATTTTGGTGATGCCTGCGCTGAGGGCTTCTGTGAGCGTTTGCTTTACTGCATCGGTGTAAACGTATCCGTACTGGTAGGTACCGATGGCAGAGGTCTTTGTGGTGGTGATGGTGGCGCTGTCAGTACCGATTATCGTGACTGTAACTGACGGGGAATCAGCGGTTTGCGCTGAAATCCCCCCCCCCCCCCGATCAGGGCGGCGAGGGCGCACAATGTGAACTTAAGTTTCATTGTCTGCTGTATGTGTTATTGTATGAAGTGACTAATCGTTTGTCATTTTTTGTGTGTCAATTTCGCGCAGGGTATATAGTTTTTCTGGCTCAGGGAAGATACCTGTCAGTTTGCGTTTTTACGAAATTCGGCACAAAGGTATAGATAAATGTCCGGTTTTTCGGAAGAAAAACGTGAATGAAGTTAGGGTGTTAACACAATTTAACCAAAAGCCATTGATGTCCGGTGAAAATATCGCAAACGGCGAGTCCCGT
>CAVFEZ010000011.1:0-56492 GCA_963621665.1 Akkermansia muciniphila
AAACACCCCAAAACGACACCAATCACGTTTTTTCGGGCAATACGTAGGGGGCAATGTTCCGTTTTCCATGTTAAAAGTGCATACCCAAACGCATACCCTCTCTGCACATTTCGTTTTTCCATGCATCCCCAAACGCATTCCCAAACGCATCCCCAACCCCGAAAAACGCCCCTTTCAGACCCAAAAACCAACCCTCAAAACGCAAAAACGGCCCGAACACCGCCATTTTCAGTGTTCAAGCCGTTCAATATTCGTTTAAGTCCCGTTAACCCAACGTTTTACATATTCCCCAACAACCCCATTTACAACCCCTACAAGCCTCTCAACCTCCAGTAACCCAGTAGCACCTCAATCAACCCCACGACAACGCCTCAAACAGCCTCCATACCGTCCAATAGCCCTACAACCCCTCATATAGCCCGCAGAAACGCCCATATAGCCCATAAAACCGCCCGGAATAGCCTCTACGCCGCCCCATACGCCACAGATACGCCCCAACCAACGCCTTCATCATCCCAATGTCACATTTGCCCCTTCAAACACCCTTCAATCCGCCCCCAAATGTAACACCGATGTAAGCCCCATGTAACATTTCGTTTTTCATCCCGTTCCAACCCACCAACCCTCATCTCCTTATATATCAACGCTTTCGCCCACCAACAATCTCTTCCCTATCTTCACCTTTCGTTTTATCCCCCATACAATCGGGCAAAGCCATTCTACAGAACCCGCCAATATTTTTTGTAGTCCCCAATGTTTTTAATCGCGTCTACCAACAAAAAATCGGAACCTTCCGAAGAAGATTCCGACTCAGTACCATTGAGCGCAATTTTCTCGAACCCGTTTCTTGAAGATTTGAACAAGTTGTGGGAGTTAAGGCACGACATTCCCGACCCTGCAACATACGGAAAGTGACACCATTGTCACACCCCTTTTCCGTCCTTTTTCCGTAAGACGTATTTTGAGCCTCAGCATCAGTATAAGGTGTTGAGGCTCTTTGCCTATAAGCGCTTATTCGCATTACTCATTCTTCCGACCTACTCCAAAAGGCAACGGCTGTATCTGCATCAGAGAAAAATTTTCCCATGCTTTTTTCAGAACCTTCCTACTCGCTATTTATCTGTAAGCAATCTCTGTCATCAATGAACGAAATAACCAAGCGGAAGATAGCAAATACTCTCAAAGGGCGCAAACATTCGGCGACAACAACCAAGCGTATCAGCCAAGCACTCAAAGGTCGCAAACTAAGCAATAAGCACAAACAACACATCAGCGAAGCGATGAAACGCAGAAAACGAAAACGTGCATTACGAGACTATTAACAAACAGCCCCACAATGCACGCTTCATTCTTGCCCATCCATTATGCAATAAGGCATTCCAAAAGGTTCATACCTTTCCGTCCCTTGTTCACTCTGATAAGGCGGTTTAAGGTCGTAAGGAATAGCGAAAACAGAAAGTCTTTGTCCTGTAACTTGCTGTAAACTTCCTCTTCATTGGTAACGCCCAACTGTGCAAGTGTTTTCACAATGGTCTTGTGGTTGGCAAGCGACACCTCCAAGCGGTACATCGGCAATTTGCCCGAAACATTTGGAATGTAGTCTTTACGGCTTTCTTTCTGTTCCTCAGACTTGTTGTAACAGCGCATCGTGAGCGATTTGTTCTTGTTCTCGATGTAGAAGGAGCGATTCTTCATCGGCGCTTTTCGTGAACCTTTTGCAATGTGCAACACCTCGTTTACTGTTTCGTCCATCGACTTGTAGCACTTGTTCAAGATAACGAGCGACAAAGCCTCATCTCTGTAAATACGATTGATACGCCTAACGACATTGATGTTGAGGTCGAGGGCAAGGTCAATCTTGCTTACTCTGAGAAAATCAAGACCAAGCGCCTCCTCCACATAGAAACGTGATGCAAGTAGATAGGTATCATACAAGGCTGCATTGTGATAATTGATGTAAATGTACTGTCTGTTCATATTGACCGAACCGAAATAGAGCACTCCTATTTGTCTTTCAAAAACTCCTTGCTCCTCATTGTAGTCTTTGCCAAATAGCAAAAACTCATTCTGATACAGCATCGGCTTTTCCACCCGTACAACAGTAATCTCGTTAATCACTTTGCGGTCTTCGATAGCAGCAAGCGCATCCCGCACCTGCTGTGTTGCTTGATAAGTAATCTCCAACTTATCAATGCTTAAATTCTTTTTTATCTTTACCATATACATTCATTATACCATAAGACGGCAAGAAATCCAAACGCAAACTGTAGTCAAAAGGTAAGTGTATTCAAATAAATCTATTAGCAGAATACGTTTGCCTTTTATTTTGTATTCAAAATATTCTTTGATTTATTTGGTTATTTCGGAAATTATTCGTACCTTTGCAAGCGATAAAGAGAATTTCAAATATCTATAAATCAGATCAGTATGAAGGCAGCAATATACGCAAGGGTAAGCAGTACGAACGACCGTCAATCAACCGACCGTCAGGTTATAGACCTCACAAACTATGCCGACAAAAACGGTATAGAAGTCATTAAGGTTTACGAAGAGCATATTAGTGGCGCAAAGAAGAATGAAGAGCGTCCCGTCCTTTGCGAGTGCCTTGATTATTGTATAGACAATCACATTGACACATTGCTCATTTCTGAGCTGTCACGTCTCGGTCGTAACGTTGATGAGGTGCTTGCTAATGTGAAGCGATGCAAGGATAACAGCCTCAACATATATTTTCAGAAAGAGAACCTTAGCATCTTCCAACCCGATGGGACCAAGAACCCCTTTCTTAATATCTTCATTTCGGTTCTTGGTACTTGTGCGGAAATGGAGCGTGAGAATATCAAGTTCCGTCTCAACAGTGGTCGTGAGCGTTATATTGCCAACGGTGGTAAGCTTGGTCGTAAGGTTGGCAGCGTCAAGAGCGATGAGGCTAAGAAGGAGCAATACAAGAAGGTGCTTAAAGAGTTGAAGAACGGCACAAGTGTACGAAAAACCGCTAAACTGTGTGATGTGTCTGTCAGCACAGTTCAGCGGCTTAAAAAGGAGTTTGGACTATAATTGCAAATCTTGTTGTACCTATCCCGTGATTACTAATCTATCGGATAGTATGTAATTGTTCTGCATTCTTGAATTTCCCCATCGATTGCCTTTCTTGTCCAATTGCCATACTTGTCTATGTCCTTATAAGTAATGTGTGATGTTGTCCTTTCTTCATCCGGTTCCAATCCACTAATGTTGGTACAGTATGTTGGCCATCCATTTTCGTCAAACTGTGAATATTTAGATTCTTCATAATAACCACCTTCTCCTCCATCGACTTTACGAATAAGTCTGCCTGAAGAATTTACCTCGTATTCAGAATCACTATAGTCGAATTCATTTGACTTTGAAAGATATGAGATTATCAGTTTGCTTTCCTTATGTTGTATTTTGCAACTATAGCCATCGAATAGAACATCTATCAATTTCCCTTGTTCATTGAACTTATATATAGTACATGCATTTCCTCCATACGATTCTTCTACATGCTTCACTTTCCCATGCAACATAAAAGCAGACAAGTCCTTTGAGCGGAAGTTCTTGAACTCCTCCAACTTGGCTTGCTTGTTTTGCTCGATTTGAGCGAGATATTCCTCTTCGCTTTTCACCTCATTAGATATTTTCTTTAAAGTGATGGAAATTCTTCCTTGTAGAGTGTAATCATACAAGATTGTCATCTCAGGGTTTGCCTCAAAGCAAAGGTTTTCTCTATTCTCGTTGGCATCTTCACTGCTCCCATATTCCACGCCATCCTTATGGAAAAAGCATTCTATTCCAACTTCATTAAGGTCTTCAATATAATCTACAGTGCAACGTCCTGTTTTGATAACTTTACCATGAGAACTTAGTTCACAAAAGCCATAACCATTATGGATTGCACTAAAAGAAAGTATTGTTCCGTCTTGTAGATGACATTCGTAAGTTCCTTTGGTCGCTTCAAGTTTGTTGTAATAGAAATCAGCTAATGCATCATTATTGTATACAATAAGACCAAATACGACAAAAACAGATATCCAAGCAAATAAAGCTGAAAGCAACCAATATTTCCAAGTTGAAACCTTATTTCGACAAAGGCGTATAATCCCATAAATTGCTAATCCAAGACTCAGTACACCTGCAATAATACCGAACCCCATGAGTGCATATGTTATAGGAAGATAATAATGGAATGCAGGAGCTCCTCCACGTTGATATAGATTAGTAAAAAGCGGTATGATACACATTGCGCTACCGACAACAATGGCAACAGCAAGAATTATCTTTCCTGCTGTGCTCATAGCCTTAGCGTCAACACGATTACCATGTTGGATGATTGTGGCTTTTCCAAGATTGCAACCACAATGTGGACATTTAACAGCTTTATCGCTGACATTTCCACCGCATTGAGGACATTTAATGAGTGCCATTTTCGTCTATTTTGATTTCAATTCGTTTCAGTGTAGTGGAGATGTTCACGAATAGCATAATTATAGACCAAATGAGCTTTGCAATGAACTTTGTGATAATGTACGAAAGAAAGCCCAATATGATACAGACAACGACAACTATAGAGCATATAAACAACTCAGTGTAGCCAAAATAATTAGTCATCAAGTACAAGCCGCAACTGCCGACTCCATAAATGACGGTCATTATAAAATTGAAGATGGCCAAGATGTTACCCCATTTGAGAATACTGTAGGCGTAATCTGTAATTGTTGATTCGGCTTCCGTGCTTTTGCCTTCATTCAAAATGTCTGCATCCATAAAGGCAGACACCTTTGCATCTTCCGCAGGACATCCACATTGTGGACAACTCTGAGCGTTGTCATCCATCTGACAACCGCATTCTTTACATGTCTTTGACATACTTACAATTTTATTCGTTAATGATTAAGACGTTTTTGACATGGCCAAAAGAGCGATAGCCATCTGTTTGTCCAAACATCTACAATTTAATATATAAGTAAACGCCCACGCTCAGCGTGGGCATTAACGTTGTGTGATTTATCGATTAGTCCTCATCCAAGTCTAATTGGGCTGTTCCGTTTATCACATAGGACTTGCTGCCACTCACACATTTGAAGTTTTCAAACTTTACCGTTATGTATTTGTCATCAACTTTGTCTGTTATTGTAGCAGAACCACTTTTGTAAGTGTAATTTCCCAACACGTCTTCTGTAGTTGTGAGCGTCGGTGAAAAATCCTCTAATTTACTTCCTTTTTGAAGGTCTTGTTTACCTTGCAAACCGATTGCATACAAATAGTCATAGTCGTTTTCGCCTTTTTGCGCATCTGACAAATTTCCACAAGGTAATGTCACTTTCCCGCTATGTGTTTTTAAGTTCCATGTGCTACTGTAAGTTACAGCGCAACGATACCCAAAGCAAGCAAAGCTTTCACCATTTATTTGAATTACATCGTAGCTCATTAATGGGTTTGAGGTGTCATCATCATTTTTGCTGCATGACGAAAATGCAGTTACAGTACATATCAATGCAACGATAACAAGTAACAAATACTTAATTCTTTTCATATCTAATCCGTTTTTTAAGTTTAAATAAAATCTGTTTGCAGTCCAAAATCCGAAAGCGAAGACAACGAAAAAGCGTGACTGCTACCTGTATGGTTTTCAAGGTATCGCCAAACACCTACAATCCTAATACAAGTGAACACCCACGCTAAAGCGCAGGCATTAACTTTGTATGCTTCAAGGATTGTTTTCTTCAATTTGGCGATTTCTGAAAACCTCGAATACAAGCTAACGCTTTATGTCGTTATATGTCTTTTATCTGTTTTTATGCCATAGGCAGAATGAATTGGTTTCAATTTGCAAATATAGCTAAAAATCCACAAATCGTCGTCTGTTTACTTGGCTTTTAACACAAAAAGCTGTATAATAGCTAAAAAAAGCGATGAGTCCATAGTAAAAACGAGCAGAAAAAGGTGGAAATGCTAACCTTCCGTACAACAGACTTTCCGAAAGAGTGATTCTGAGGAAAGAGGAGAATAGCAGCATAACCGCCACAGAGCGGAGATAGTTGTTGAACCATAAATGATAAGTTTGGAACAATGCAAGAAGACATTAAATAAAGGTATAAGGAAATTCAATAATGAAGAGATTGCAGCAATTAGAGACTATCTGTATCTGATTGCAAGAATAGAGTTGTTAACGGTAAACGGAAATTGAAATGAAAAATATAAATGAAGGTATGGTAGAGAATGTGATAGTATATTGCAGAGTGTCGAGCGATGAACAAGCCTATGGCTCTTCGCTTGACGTACAAGAAGAGCGTATTTGTGATTATTGCGAAGCAAAGGGTTATAATATAATAAAGGTATACAGGGATGACGAAAGCGCCAAGACATTTGAGAAGCGTCCCGAAATGATGCGTATTGTCGATTACGTCAAGCGCAACAAGGGACAAGTGCAGAAACTTCTGTTCCTTAGATGGGACAGATTTTCAAGAGACCTCACAAGCGCAATGCATTACATTCAATGGTTTCGGGAACAAGGTGTTGAGCCGAATGCCATAGAGTGTATAGTAGATTACGAAAATGAGATGTGGTCGCTTATGTTGGGAATGCAGATAGGACTTGCACAGTCTGACAACAGCAAGCGCTCCAAGGCTACGAAAGACGGCATCCACGGCACACTTAAACGGGGAAGATGTGCCAACAAAGCACCAAGAGGCTATAAGAACGTGAGAATATCAAAGCACGACACCTACGTTGAGATAGATGAGGCTGCTGCAGCACCCATACGAAAAGCCTTCCAAGAGGTAGCCAAAGGATTGGTTTGTCCTTGCGAAGTGAGAAGGCGGTATTGTCCGCACATTCCTTCATCCTCGTTCCTTGAAATGCTCAGAAATGTATTTTATTGCGGAATGATACGTGTGCCACAATATAAGGACGAACCCGAACAGATTATTCAAGGGGTGCATGAACCGCTCATTGATGAGGCTACGTTTCGACAAGTGCAAGACGTGCTTGACGGCAAGAAAAAGGCTACTCCTAAATTGGGCAAGACAGCAAATCCCGACCTCTATCTCAGAAAGTTTCTCATTTGCCCTGTTTGCGGTCATGCCATAACGGGAAGCAAGAGCAAAGGACGGAATGCCTATTACACCTATTATCATTGTAACGACAGCAAGCATATAAGAGTGAGTGCCGACAAGGTGAACAAAAGTTTTGCAGAGTATGTGTCGGGGCTTGTGCCCAACGAGACGGTGCTTGCCTTGTATGGGGAAATACTTGACGAGATGCGGCATCAGTCACGCCAAGAACAAAACATCAAGACAAACAAGCTGAAGAAAGAACTCGTAGCGAAAGAGCAACGATTAAACGAGGTGGAAGATATGCTTATAGACGGAAAGATAGACAAGGATGACTTCCACAGAATGAAATCACGCATTAAGGTGGCGATTAACGACCTCCAAACGAAAATAGACGTTCTGCAGAGTAGCAAGAAAAGCATTGCGCCACAGTTAAACTACTCACTGTCATTGCTTAACAACCTTGACAGAGTGTTGCTTGAAGCACCCGTAGAGACAAAGATAAAGATGCTCGGTTCGATGTTTCCCGAAAAAATAGAGTTTGACGGAAAAAATTATCGAACCGCCCGCTATAACAAAGTGCTCGACCTTATCTATCGGAATGCCAATACTTTACGGGAGCCTAAAAACGAAAAATCGGAACCTTCCGAAGAAGATTCCGACTCAGTACCCAGACCCGGGGTCGAACCGGGACGGATTGCTCCACTGGTGTTTGAGACCAGCGCGTCTACCGATTCCGCCATCTGGGCGTTTTGTGGGTGCAAAGGTAATACTAATAATCGGAACGGACAAGGAAATGTCCGCTTTTTTCAGTTTTTTCAACCGTCACGAAAATATGCGCCCCTTACGGGGGCAACGTTTGCGATATTCGAAGGGATAGGGGCGAACCCCTATCCTGTATTCAGTGCCCCTTGCAGGTAGGGTGTTCAAAATTCAGAAAAATGTAGTCGCAATTTTGTGGAGTTTTGCATACCTAAGCCCTGAATCCCCCTTGAGAATCAAATAATTGCAAATTCAAACCAATATAAAATTCCGCACATTATTTAAGCCGATTTTGAACACCCTACCTTACAGGGGTGGATGCATTGCCTTCTCTTTACTTCAACTGGATCTTCAAATCCCGTCCTTCGGTGAGGGCCTTGTGCGATATGCGGTAGGAGTTGAATGCCTTGCCGCCGAGGGTCATCTGCTTGATGTAGAGCTGTGAGGGCGAGGTGCGGTCGGTGGTGATGGTGATGTCGCCCTCGGGATAGTATTTCTTGTCGAGGTGGAGGGTCACCTTGTCGAATACCGGGGTGGTGATGGTGTAGTAGGGCGATCCGGGGCAGTCGGGGTAGAGGCCCATCATCGAGAAGATGGCCCAGGCAGACATGGTGCCGCAGTCGTCGTTGCCGGGTATGCCGTCGGGCTTGTCGGTGTAGTATTTCTCGAGGGCGGCGGCCACCTCTTTCTGTGTGCGCCACTCGTCGCCCTTGAAGTAACTGAAGAGGTAGGGGTAGGCGATGTCGGGTTCGTTGGCCGGGTCGTAGAGACCGCGGTCGAAGACAGACTGCAGTTTGTCGACAAACTTCTTCTGTCCGCCCATCAGACGGGCCAGTCCCTTCACGTCGTGCGGCACGTAGAAGGTGTAGTTCCATGCGCTGCCTTCATGAAATCCGGGGCAGTTGGAGAAGTTGGCACCGTCCTCGGGATTGAACGGAGTGAGGAACGAACCGTCCTTGTTGATCGGTCGCAGTGTGCCTGCCTCCTTGGAGTAGTAGTGGCGGTAGCCGAGACTCTGCTGGCGGTACTTCTTGGCAGCGTCCTTGTGGCCGAGCGCATCGGCGAAAAGCGAAAGGGCGTTGTCGGCCACATAGTATTCGAGGGCGTGGGATACGGAGTTGTCGCCCGACATGTCGGCGGCGAAATAGTAGAGGGGTATGTATCCGCGCTCCATGTAGGGGTCGTTGTCGGGACGTTGCAGATTGTCCTTGCCCGGCAGGGTGGCCGACTTGATGAAGGCTTCATAGGCCGTCTGGTAGTCGAAGTCGCGGAATCCCTTGAGATAGAGGTCGGTGACGATGGGTATCGACGGGTCGCCCTCCATGGTCCAGGTCTCGCGTCCGAAGAGTTCCCACTTGGGCATCCATCCCCATTCCTTGTACATGTCGATCATGGAGCGTACCATGTCAATCTGTTTCTCGGGGAAGAGCAAGGTCTGCAGTTGGGTGAGGTTGCGGTAGGTGTCCCAAAGGGAGAAGACGGTGTAGCGGTTGCCCTTGGTGGTGAGTACCTCGGTGCTTTCCATCTTGGGGTATTCGCCGTTGACATCCTGCAGGATGTTGGGGTGTATCTGTGTGTGGTAGAGCGCGGTGTAGAACGTGCGGCGCTGTGCCTCGGTGCCTCCCTCGACGGTGATGCGGTCGAGCGTGCGTGCCCATTCCTGCCGGGCGTCGCGGCGCACCTGCTCGAAGTCGGCAGTGGGCTGCTCGGCTTCAAGGTTCTGTCGGGCGTTGGCTATCGAGACAAACGACACACCCATCTGTATCTCTATCTGTTCGCCCTCGTCGCAGTCGTAGGTCATGTAGTAGCCGATCTCGTTGCCGGCCATGTCGCGGGTGCGGTTTTCGTAGAGTTTGTATTTGCCCACATACTTTTCCCAAGCGTCTTCGGCCTGGCCGAGATGAGGCTGCTTCTTCCAGAAACCGCTGGTCTTCGGTGCCTTGCTCACGCGCATGACGAAATACATGGGGAAGGTGGCGTGCGAGTTGTAGCAGAAGGTGCCGAGGATACGGAATCCCTCTACCTCGGTGTCGCTCACGCGGCGTACCGATGCACCGCACTCGTTGGAGAGCGCGTCGCCGAGATTGAGCAGTATGTTGCCCTGTCCCTTGGGGAAGGTGTAGCGCTCGATGGCGGTGCGGGCGGTGGCGGTCACCTCGCACTTGATGCCGTACTTGGTGAGGCGGTTGGAGTAGTATCCCGGGGTGGCGGTCTCGTCGGTGTACTCAGATCCGTAGTTGTGGTAGTCTACGTCGAGTGCACCGGCTGTGGGGATGGTCAGGAGCGATCCCATCTCGGGGCAACCCACACCGCTGAGCGTGACGTGGGCGAAGCCGGTGAAATACTTGTTGTTGTATTCATAGGGGGCCGACCACCAGCGTTTGTCCTTGTCCTGGTCGTTGAGGTCGGAGCCCATCACGTTGAAGGGTACGACCGACATGAGACCGTGCGGACGGATGGCGCCGGGGTTGCAGACACTGAAATTGGTGGTTCCGATGAACGGGTCGACGTAGTCCACATTGTCCTTGGCCTGTGCGGTGACGGCCGTGAACAGTGCCAGGACGGCGGTGGCGAGATGTTTGAAGTTCTTCATTGTCGATATTGTGGATTGTTGGTTGTTGTCGGTGAACGGACGTTATTAGGATATGCGGGGCAGTTTATCTGCAAAGATAGCCATTTTTCGCTGAAGAAGGCTTGCGTGCAGCGGGAAAATCGGGCGGTGCGGTCTGCTTTCTGCAGTTTTCCGTACACTCTTTGCGATGTCTCTGCATATTTTACTACTTTTGCATGCAATAAAAACAATAGTGCGTGGAATCTATAGAACACGCCGCAATATATTCAGAATAACACGATGGACAGACTTCCCAATGACCCCATGATACTTTTTTCGGCAGTCAACATGCTGCTGCGTGACAACTACTCTTCGCTCGACGAACTGTGCGACGACATGAATGTCGACCGCAAGGCGCTCGAGGAGAAACTCGCCGGCGTGGGCTTCGAGTACAACGCCGCACAAAACAAGTTCTGGTGATGCTCCCGGCCGACAAGAACAGTATAGAGGCGGCCTACTGCTTCATCCATCAGAAGCGCCGTGTCTACATCCACTCCACGCTCGACTGGCAGCGCGACGACATCGAGTATGCCATTGCCGACTACGCCGACGCCATGGACCGCGGCCTCTATCGGCATCTCGCAGCGGGCAGGGCCGACTTTCTCAAGGACCATACGACCTTTGCCGACGACCTGCAGTCGGCCGAGGAAAACCTCGAAAAGATGCTTTGACCGCGTTTTTTATCGACTGTGTGTCGCAAAAACGGTGCAAAGCGTGTCTTGATGAAGGAAAAATCGTAACTTTGCAGAAAATATACAGTACAACTGAAAACAGATATACACATGAAGGTAGCAATTGTAGGTGCAAGCGGTGCTGTGGGACAGGAGTTCCTGCGCATACTTGCCGAAAGAGATTTCCCCATTGATGACCTGTTGCTCTTCGGCTCGCAGCGTTCGGCCGGTAGCAAGTACACGTTCAAGGGAAAGGAATATGAAGTGAAACTCCTGCAGCACAACGATGACTTCCGTGGTGTCGATGTGGCGTTCGTCTCGGCCGGAGGCGGCACGTCGAAGGAGTTTGCCGAGACCATCACCAAGCACGGTGCGGTGATGATCGACAATTCGAGTGCCTTCCGCATGTGCGACGATGTGCCTCTCGTTGTGCCCGAGTGCAATCCCGAGGATGCCCTCAATCGTCCGCGCGGCATCATCGCCAATCCCAACTGCACGACCATCATGATGGTCGTTGTGCTCAAACCGCTTGAGGCCATCAGCCATATCAAGCGCATCCATATCGCCAGTTACCAGAGTGCGAGCGGTGCCGGAGCCGCAGCCATGAAGGAACTCCAGCAGGAGTACAAGGAACTGGTAGCCGGCGAGCCCGTCACCGTGAGCAAGTTCCCCCACCAGCTGGCCTACAATGTCATTCCCCAAATCGACGTGTTCACCGACAATGGCTATACCAAGGAGGAGATGAAGATGTACAACGAGACCCGCAAGATCATGCACAGCGACGTGCGTTGCTCGGCCATGTGTGTGCGTGTGTCCTCGCTCCGCTCCCACTCCGAGAGTGTCTGGATAGAGACGGAGAGTCCCATCAGTATCGAGGAGGCGCGTCAGGCCATCGCCGCCGCCCCGGGTTGCCAGCTCAAGGACGATCCCGAGCACCTTGTCTATCCCATGCCGCTTGAGACGGCCGGCAAGGACGATGTCTATGTGGGCCGTATCCGCAAGGATCTTGCCGACGACTGCGGACTCACCTTCTGGCTCAGTGGCGACCAGATACGCAAGGGCGCAGCCCTCAATGCCGTGCAGATCGCCGAATATCTCATCAAGGTCGGCAATATCGGATAAGTCATGGGTGGGGACTGAAAGAACCCATCAAAGGCAATTTATAGAACCCGCCATAAAAAGAAAAACCCAAAAAGCGTTGTCCCTGTCGGGGACGGCGCTTTTTGGGTTTTTGCGTGCATTGTCACTTCTGTCTTTGCAACTCCGTGTCAGAGGCTGCAAAAGCGGTCGATGAGTTTCTTGCGGTAGAAGCGTCCCACCCGCACGTCGGCTATCTTGTCGAAGGGTGGGTAGAATCGGCATACGTTGTCGGTCACCTCTATGAGATAGGTGATATTGATGATGTGGCGCTGCGACACGCGCATAAGATTGGGGTCGATGGCGAGCAGTGCATCGCTGTTGACGGCACGCTTGAGGCGTACGGGCGATGAGGTGCCGGAGACGTATACCTCCCACAGACGCAGTTCGTGGTTGTAGGAAAATACGCCGATGTCGCGGATGTCGACCAGCCGGAAGTCCATCGTGTTGGTGTAGAGGAGCAGTTTGCCGTCTTTGTCCGGCTGCATACCGCCGTCCTCCGTTGTCGGTTGGGCCATCTTCTCTTGCTGCGCGGCAGGCGGTGGTGTGAGGCATACGCGGCGGATGACGGTGCGCAGTTCGTCGTCGTCGATGGGCTTGGTGAGGAAGTCGAAAGCGTGGTTGCGGAAGGCAGGCAGCATATAGTGTCCGTGGGCGGTGTACATGACGATGCGTCCGTGGTGGTCGCCGCGGAAGTTCATGCGCTCCAGAAAGTCGATGCCCGAGATGTCGGGCAATTCGATGTCGAGGAAGATGAGGTCGGGCTGTTGCTGCTCGATGAGCGTCAGTCCGTCCTTGCCGTTGGCGGCGACGCCGGTCACCTCTATCTCTTTGTAGGCTTGAAGTTTGTCGGCCAGCGTTTGTGCCGCTTGTGGGTTGTCGTCGATGATGATGGTGGTCATGCGGTGTATGTTTTTTTGTAGGGATGTTGCGGGCCTATAGTGTGTCGGCCAGTCGGAGTCCGTCGGGCAGTTGCAGGATGGCGCGGCATCCGGTGGTGTGTCCTTGGCTGTCATGCAGATTGGTGAGGTCGAAGCGCATTTTGCGCTTGTTGTGCTCGTTGCAGATGGCGATGGTCTGGGTGATGATGCCCAGTCCGGTGCGCTTTTTGGTCGCTCCGTTGCGGGCGTCAAATCCCGGTCCGTTGTCGGTGACGGCCACGGTGGTCATACCCTCGCTCCGGGTGATGTCTATGGCGAGCGTCTTGTGTCCCTGCCATCCGCGCAGTCCGTGTACCATGGCGTTTTCCACGAGTATCTGGAGAAACATTGAGGGGATGGCGACGGTGGAAAGGTCGAATGATTCAGGGGTATGGATGGCGAAGTCGAAATTGTCGCCCACCATGAAACCTTCGATGCGCACGTATTGGCGCACGAATTCCAGTTCGCGGTCGAGCGGCATGGTTGGTTGGCTGGACATGTCGAGATTGGCCCGGATGAGCCGGGTGAGCTCCTGCAGTTCGGCGGCTTCGGCCTCGGGCGCGTTGGTGATCTTGTTGTTGAGCACGTTGAACACAAAGTGGGGCGAGATGCGGTTGCGCGCGTTGCCCAGTTTGAGTTGCATGACGCGCATCTGTCCCTGCAATTGCCGTTTCCGGGTGTGCAGTGCCCAGATGAATGTGGCGAGCACGAGCGCGATGATGAGTCCGATGGTGACGGCTGTCGTGAAGTGGGCCTGGCTGATGATGGCATCCTTGTGTTCCATCTCTATGCGGTGGTGCAGGGCGAGGGTGTCTTGCGAGAAGCGGGCCATGATGTCGGCCGACCGCATGTTGAGGCGGTTGTGCTCGAGCGAGTCGTTGCGTATGCCGGCACTCAGCAGATTGTCGTAGGCGCGGCGGTAGTCGCCCGTGAGCGTGTAGTAGTCGCGGAGATAGGTGTCGCGTATGTCGACGAGGCTTGCCGGAATGTCTTTGATCTGTGGTTCGGTGGCGAGTATGCGTGCCGCGGCGGTGCGGTCGCCGCGTTTCACGGCGATGCCGATGCGTATGGTGTGGGTGTAGTAGAGGGCGAGGCGGTCGCCGTTGGCGGTGAAGTAGGGCTCGATGGCGTCAAGGTTGTCGCGTGCCTCGTCGAGTTGCCCGAGATTGAGGTACACGTCGGCGAGATTGAGCCGGCAGAGGTACATGTCGAAGTTCTTCTCCATGCCGTGCTTTTTCAGCGTGTCGCTCAGGCGGAGAAAGATCTTGAGGGCCTGTGGATATTTCTTGGCGTAGTAGTAGAGGTTGCCGTAGTTGTTGAGAAAGTAGGCCTGCATGGAGGGTGACATGTCGGCAAACTGGGCTTCGGTCTCGCGGTAGCACTCTTCGGCGGCTTCAAAGTCGTGGAGGGTCGTGTAGATCTGTCCCAGTCCCATGTAGAGCGTGATGTAGTCCTTTCGCGGCGTGTGGAGCGAGTCGGCCAGGAAGAGGGCGCGGCGATACCATACGGCAGCCTTGGGCAGGTCGTTGGCGGAGTAGTAGTTGTCGCCCAGGTTGGCGCAGATATTGGGCAGGTTGTGCTGGGTGTCGCTGTTTTGGAGCAGGCGGTAGGCTTCGGCATTGAGGCGCATCTCCTCCTTGATGTCTTGGTGGAAGGCCCGGAGGATGTTTGACTTGGTGCTGTATGCGGAGGCCAGCAGACTGTTGATGCGCGGCGTGGTGGGTTGTCGTGTGGCGTAGGCTATGGTGCGGTCGATGAGGGGCAGTGCCGTTTCCGGGTTTTGCGAGAAATAGAGCGTGCGGGCCATTCTGATATTGTACTCGTGGTACTCGGTGGAGTCGGCCGCCTGCTTGAGACCTTGCTCTATGAGGACTTTTGCGCCGGGAGCGTGGGCGGCGATGGAGTCATCGGTCTGTTGTAGCCGGAGACGACGTCCGTCCTCCTCCTTTTTCCCGGAGGTACAGGCTCCTGCAATGACAAGAAGGAGGACAAGGAGCAGGGGGTAGGTCAGAAAGTGTCGTCTAAAGGTCATAGGATGCTTCTCTGTTATCGTTTTACAAAGATATGTATAATTTTTGCAAAACGTGACCGCAATGAATAAAAAATGTGCGTCCGAGAAGGTACAACGGACGCACACTGACTTTTTTTCTTCTTTCTTATGGAACCCGTCTACAGACTGTTGAGCAGATCGGCTTTGCCGTCGTTGATGAGTTTGACGACCAGTTCGCCGAAGAGCGTGTTCTGCCAGGCAAACCAGGCGCGGGTGTAGCGCGTGGCATCATCCTTGTGGAAGGACTCGTGTATGAAGCCCGTGCCGCCGTCGGTGGACAGGAGGGTGCGCATGCACCAGCGTATCTCGTCGTCGTCGGTGGAGGTGAAGCAGCGCATCATGATCGACATGGGCCATACCATGTCGCGGCCGATGTGCGGTCCGCCGATACCTTCGCCGGCCTTTCCGCGGAAGAAGCAGGGATTGTCCTCGCTCCATACAAAGCGGCGCGTGTTGAGGTATACAGGGTCGTCGGCATCGACATCGCCCATGTAGCCCATGCCCAGCAGAGAGGGTACGTTGGCATCGTCCATGAGGATGTGGCTGCCGAAACCGTCTACCTCGAAGGCATATATCTTGCCGTACTTGGGATGGTCGACCACGGCGTACCTCTGCAGGGCCTGCGCCACCTCATCGGCCAGTGCGCGGCAGTCGGCCGCTGTCTTGGCATCGTCGGCAGAGCCACCGGGGCGGGTCAGTATCTCGGCGGCCTTGCGCAGTGAGGAGACCGCCATGAAGTTGGACGGCACGAGGAAGGGCAGTATCGTGGCGTCGTCAGACGGCCGGAAGGCCGAGGCGATCAGACCGACGGGCTTGACGGGTGCGCCGTAGCCGCCCCATCCCTGGGTGTCGAAGGGCGTGTCGTCGGTGCGGGTGAAGTGATACGGTCCGAGTCCGGTCTTGCGCTGCTGCTCGCGGAAGGTTTTCAGTATGCCCCGTATGGCGGCGGCCCACTCCTGCCCGAAGATGGTGTCGTCGCCTGTGGCCTTCCAGTAACCATAGGCCAGACGGATGGGGTAGCAGTAGGAGTCGATTTCGTATTTGCGTTCGAAGACGTCGGGTTGCATGTCGGTGTTGTCAGACACCCATCCCGCTCCGGTGGGACCGTCGTTGAAGGCGTTGGCGTAGCGGTCGATGTTGATGCAGCGCATCTGTCGCAGCACCACGCCGCGCAGCATGTGGCGCAGTTTCTCGTCCTTGTTGGCCAGTGGCAGGTAGGGCCATACCTGTGCGCCGGAGTCGCGGAGCCACATGGCGGGTATGTCGCCCGTGTAGACGAATGTGTCGTCATCGCCTGTGGCGGTCTTGCGGTAGTGTATGGTGGTCTCGAGGGTGTTGGGGTAGCAGTTGCCGAACATCCATGCGAGCCGCGGGTTGTGGCGGAGAGTCTTTTGTACCTCGCGTATTTTCTTCTCCACGGCCTCCGATGTGAAGAGCCGCTCGCTGACGGGCGGACGCTTCGACGTGTAGGTTTTGGTGTCGGCGGGTACGACGGTGGTGTATCGTTCGTGCAACTTGACCTCGGCGTGTTCCTGGGCCAGTGTGTATGTTGCGGCTGCCATGACGGCAGACAGAAGAAGGAGACGTTTTTTCATGTGGTGATAGTAAAAGGCCACTCCAGCCGCATGGCGGAGTGGCCGATATGGATTTTTGTAATAGGGGATATCTTATGGGCGGTCAGCAGTCTTGGTGCCCCACTTGGAGGGTGACGGGCCCATGACCAGTTCGAGTGTGCCGCCCTTCACGATGTCGGCGTGCATGATGTACGACTTGGTGTAAGGCTTGCCGTTGAGTTTGGCCGACTGTACGTACATGTTCTCCTTGCTGTTGTTCGTGGTCTTGACGGTGAAGGTCTTGCCGCCGCCGAGATTGATGGTGGCGCTGTCGAAGAGGGGTGAACCGATGATGTACTTGCCGCCGGCGGGTTCTACCTGATAGAGACCCATCGAGGAGATGACGTACCATGCCGACATCTGTCCTACATCCTCGTTGCCGCTCAGTCCGTCGTAGTCGGCCTTGTACATCTCGTCGAAGGTCTGGCGGATGAGGCGTGCGCCCTTCCAGGGCTGGCCGACGTAGTTGTACATATAGAGCACGTGGTGGCTGGGCTCATTGCCGTGGGCATACTGGCCGATGAGGCCGGACACGTCGGGTGAAGCCTCTGCGCCGAGGTCGCCGCTGACGATGAAGAGGGAGTCGAGTTTGGTGGTGAAGGCTTTCTCGCTGCCGAAGAGACTGACGAGGCCGTGTACGTCGTGGGGTACGAGCCATGTGTACTGCCATGCGTTGCCCTCGGTGTAGTCGTCCTGACGGTGGATGGAGTTGAAGGGATCGAAGGGTTCGCGGAACTTGCCGTTGGAGTCAAGACCGCGCATAAACTGGGTCTTCTTGTCGAAGTGGTGGCGGTAGGACTTGCTGCGGTTGAGGAAGTATTTGTAGTCGGCGGTCTTGCCGAGCATCTTGGCTACCTTGGCCACACAGTCGTCGGCGAGGGCGTATTCGAGGTCTTTGGCAACGGTCTCGTAGGTGGTGTCCTTGTCGCAGGGGATGTAACCGTACTCCTTGAGGAAGTTGAGTCCGCGCTCGTCGAGCATGGCGGAGGTCTTCATGGCTTCAAAGGCGGTCTGCTTGTCCTTGACGTAGCCCTTGAGTACAAGGTCGGCCAGAACGGGTATGCCGGGGTTGCCGACCATACAGTCGGTCTCGTTGCCCATGAGGTGCCATACGGGCAGTTTGCCCTGCTCCTTGAAGATGTGGATGTAGGTCTCGGCCATGTCGGCGAGACGGTCCTGGTGGAGGAGGGTCATCAGGGGGAAGGCGGCGCGGTAGGTATCCCACAGGGAGAAGGTGGTGTAGTTGGTGAACGAGCCCTTGTGGGTCTTGCCGTCAGCACCGCGGTATTCGCCGTTGACGTCGGAGAACACCGACGGGGCGGTCATCGTGTGGTAGAGGGCGGTGTAGAAGATCTCGCGGTTGACGCTGTCGGTGGTCTCGATGCTGACACGCGAGAGTTCCTCGTTCCATGCCTTGTCGGCGGCCGATACGGTGCCGGCGAAGTCCCATGCGGGTATCTCGGCGGCGAGGTTGGCCTTGGCGTTGTCTACGCTGACAGCCGAGATGCCCACCTTGACGAGCAGCGGTTGTGCGCCATTGTCAGTCACGAGCATCCAGCGGCCTTCCTTGAGGTCTTTCACCTTGACCTCCTGTGACAGTTCGGCCACGAAATAGACGCGCTGGTCCTTGGCCCAACCGGTGGAGTAGCGGTAACCGCTGATGCGGGTCGGTGTCTCCTGCACGAGTTTGTATTCGGTGGGCTTGTCCCAGCCGATGCCCTGTGCAAGGTCGACAACGAGTTTGGCTTTCTTCACGTCGCCGCCGAAGGTGTAGCGGTGGAATCCGGCACGCTGGGTGGCGGTGAGTTCCACAAACACGTTGGGCTGCTGCAGACGGATGGCGTAGTAGCCCGGGTGTACGGTCTCGTTGGCGTGTGAGAATTTCACTTCTTTCTGCTTGCAGCATGATACGGGCAGGAAGGCTACATCGCCGAGGTCGCCGATACCGGTGCCGCTGAGGTGCTGGTGGCCGAAGCCGCGGATGACGGAGTCACTGTAGTGGTAGCCTGAGCACCAGTCCCAGCCGCGTGCGGGTTCGGTCGGGCCGAGCTGCACGTTGCCGAAGGGTACGTTGGCACCGAGGAACACGTGGCCGTGTCCGCCTGTCCCGACATAGGGATTGACAAATTGGGTAAGATTGTTTTGCGCAGAGCCGAAAAGGGCGCATGCCGCAAAGACAAGGGTTGCAAAAGTCTTTTTCATTCTATGGTCTGTTATTGATTTTTCGGATATTAGGCCGGTGGTAGGTGTGGGTATTCACCTGCATACAAAGTTATAAAGAAAAAGTCGGATTGCCGAAGCGTTTGTGCTACTTTTCTTCCGCCGGGCGAAAGTACGACAAGTAAAAACAAATATATGACAAAAAAAGCGCACGGCCGTATGGGTCGTGCGCTATATAGGTTTTTGTCGGAATTGTCCTTGGCGGGCTTACCAGCGTCCGCCTCCACCGCCTCCACCGCTGCCTGTGGTGCGTGCGGTGACGGTCGATGAACTGCTGCCGCAGGTGAGTGTGTAACTGCTGCCTGAGGTGAGTCCGGCGCAGGAGATGAGGACGGAGCTGCCGCCACCGCCCCAGCCTCCACCGCCAGGACCTCCTCCACCGCCAGGACCTCCTCCACCGCCGTTCGACGATGAAGAGTAGTTGTCGGGTACGGTGAACGTGGCGAGTACGGTGTCGCCGCTCTTGAGCGTGACGGTGCTGCCTGCGGTGAGCGAGGCGTTGCCGCTGACGTAGGGTTGGGTCGACTCGGATGTGCTCGGTACGGAGTTGCTGCCGCCTACGGCGAGCAGGGTGCCGCCGGTGAAGATGACGGAGTAGCCATCTTCCTCGTTGGCATCGATTCCGCACTCGGGCGATGTGGTTCCGAAGGCACGGATCACACCGCCGGAGATGTACATGTTGCCGTTGGAGTCGAGTCCGTCGTTGTCGGCGGCCACGACGGTGATGTCGCCGCCCTTGATGTACATGTGGCTGGAGGAGTTGATCGCGTCGTCGTTGGTGTTGGCCACGATGGTGCCGCCTGAGATGGTCATCACGGCCTTGCTCTCGATACCCTCGGCGCCGTTGCCTGTAGTGGTGACGGTGATGGTACCGCCGGAGATATTGACGTCGCCGTCGGCCTTGATACCCTTGGACGTGGACTTCTGGTCGCTGGTCAGACGGTCGGTGTTGCCGGTGTAGTTGGTGTACTCCTGTCCGTTGACGTAGGCGTACATGCCGCCGGTAGTGCTGGCGGTGATGGTGCCGCCCGATATGTTGAGCGTACTGTCGCAACTGATACCCTTGCCGCCGGCTCCGCTGCTGGTGAGGGTGAGCGTTCCGTCGGTGATGTTGATGATGCCGTCGGCGCTGATGCACGACGAGGCTTTGGTCTTGGCGTCATCGTCGTCCCACTTGCCGCCGCCGGAGGTGGTGATGTTGATCTCGCCGCCGTTGATGTTGATGTCGCCGTCGGCCTTGAGGCCTTTGGCTGCGGTGGCGGTGACGGCTGCCTTGATGGTGCCGCCGCTCACGGTGATGGATCCCGTATCTTCGGCTTCGCGGTCGGTGTCGTCCTTGTAGGATACCTGCAGGGCGTCGTCGCCGATGCCTTCGATATTGAGCGTGCCGCTCTCGATGGAGAAGTACTGGTTGCAGTTGAGTCCGTCCTTGACGGCGGAGTGTACGTTGACGGTGCAGTTCTTCATTTCGACATACTCCTTGGCGTAGATGCCGTGGGCGGTGTTGCCGTAGACATCGAGCGTACCTTTGCCCTTGAGTTCGAGGTGGCCTTTGCACACGATACATCCCTTCTGGCTGCCGTTGGCGCAGTCGGTGAGCGTATTGGTCGTGCCCTTCTTCACGCTGAGGTCGATGCGCTTGCCGTCTTGTATGTCGAGCGGGGCAGCGGTGGTACAGGTGAGGGTGAGGCCGCGCAGTTCGATGGTGGCCTTGTAGGTGCCGGTGAGGGCAAACTGTCCGTCTGTGGAGTTGCCCGACAGGGCGTAGGTGATCTCGCCGCACACGTCGTCGGATACCTCTTCGCTCTGCTTGATGCTGACGTAGGCTCCGGCCACGGTAGGCGTGACGTACTGTGCGATGGCTCCGGCCACGGTCACGTGGGCTTCGGTGCCGTCGTAGGCGACGAGTACGGTGTTGGCTTCCACGTCAGACTGGTCGATATACATGTTTGTCACGTCGGCCAGTGTGTAGGTCTTGCCGAGAATGGTGAGCGATGTGCCGTCCTGGTAGACCATGTCGCCGGCTTCTGAGGCGGGTATGGCGTAGGTCACTTGTCCCACGACGACGTTGAGGGTCTGTGCCTGACTGATGTATACGGCCAGGGCGCAGAGCAGGAAGAAGAAAATTCTTTTTGTCATTGTGCCGTCATTTTGAGGGTTTTACCGTTTTGTCTGATCACGTAGATGCCGCCCTGCATGGCTTTCCTGGCCTCACCGGGTGTGGCGAATGTGCCGACGTGTATGCCCGCCGTGGTGTACACGTCGGTCTTGCCGTCGGCAGAGAGGGGCACGTTCTCTATGCCCGATGCTTCGGTGGCGAAGAACATGCGTGTGAGTTGGGCGGCGTCGAGGGTCTGTGCGCCGTCAGGGGTGGTCACGGTCAACTGGCCGTCCTTGTAGGTCATGGTCAGCGACTCGGTGGCGAACGACTGTATCTGACCGTCGGCCGTCTGGAAAGAGAGGTAGGGATAGGTGTCGGCCGAGGCGGTCAGCGTACTCGCGAGTGCCGACAATGAGAGTAGGAGCTTTCTCATATATGATCCTTTCTTTTTGGTGATAAAAAATGATTGATTCTATAAATGACTGCGCCAAAGATAGAAAATACTTTACAAATGTAATGTATGTGACGTAGTTATTTAATATTTTATAAGATGTGTTAATATAATGTGGACTTTGCGGCAGTTTTTCGCTGACCGCCTTTTGACAATGCTTGGAATTTGCTGCACCCTCCTGAAAGTAGAAAAGACTACCGCAGAGTCTGCGACAGCCTTCCTTTTCCTATTATATCAAATCGCTATGTATGTTCTCTTTGTTTTGTTTTCGCTGTGTTGGGGTGTGTGGAGGTTTCCCTTCCGCCCCATCCCTTAAGCAGCAATTTGCTGCGAAGGGTTCGTCTTTTCAGCGTCGAGTGTTATCCGATGCACTCTTTTCTACCTTTCTCTTTTCTTTTGTTATCCGTTTTCAATCTTACCTTGAGACTGTCTGTGGCCGCTTCTTGTATATGTAGGTCTTTTTACCTTTACCTATCTGTGTTATCCTTATCTTCTTGCCTTGAGACTTTTGTTTGCGGCCTCCTGTTATCCTTTTGCCCGTCCTTCTGTTGCGTTATCCTCAATCTTACCTTTGCCAATACCTTTTTGGACGAGTCTCTTTTTTACCTTTGTCTTTTCTAATACCTTGTCTACAATCTTTACCTTTGACCTTGCAATACCTATGAATGTTATCCTTGTATCTTTTTCCTTTTTTCTTGTGTGGCGCTTGGCTTTTGCCTGCACCGGAGATGTTTTCCTATTGAGAGCGGTTCTCGCGAACCTTATGTTTTCCTATTGAGATGTTGTCTTTGTTTCTTTTGACGATGCAAAGGTACTATGCGTATCGTTTTCTTGCAATATTTTGACCTCGTTTTCTTGTCTGAAGGGCGGATTTTTGACGTATATCAAGTCATTGTGTGCGAACACATACGTTTTGTGGTCGCACACAACGGTGTTTTGACTGCTTTTTGGCCGTATCGGAATGAGTGGAAAAATATGAGAAGGGCCGTCCTGTCTTGTTTGATGACGGGACGGCCCTCTGTGTATGGGTTGCCGGATACGGTTTCCGGCTTTTCTCTTGTCGTGTGCCCTTGTTCTTATTCTTCTACCCACTCTCCTGCTGCCTGGGCATGGGCGTCGGGCACATTGGTTCCGGCGCGGTAGTAGCCTACGAGCCGCACGTCGTAGATGAGCATGGAGTAGGCGGGTACGACGACGTTGGTGCTTTGGTCGGTGGTGCCGTAGCCCAGTTGGTAGGGTACGTATACCATCCAACGGTCACCGATGTGCATATTCTGCAGGGCGGTGGAGAGACCGTCGGTGACGTAGGTGGAGGTGAGCACGGGGTACTTGCCTGTGGCTGCGGTGGCCGGATCGAAGTCGCCGGGGTAGGTGGTCAGGAAGGTGTAGCCCCCGGAGTAGGAGAGCGACGGCATCAGCTGGCCGCGCAGGTTGATGCGTACCGAGTCGGTGTAGAGCGGGCAACCCGATCCCTTGCCTTCGGTGAGCACATGCACGACGATATTGTTGTAGTTGTGTGCGGGTGCGGTAGACTCGAACTGGAATCCGCGTATCACCTTCCACGTGTTGTCGCCGGCATCGGCCTTGGCCTTGGCCTCGGAGTAGATCTGGTCAAACTGGGTCTCGTTCTTGGTCTTCCAGTTGGCGAACTCCTCTTCGGTGCCTTCGCTCTCGCTGCATGACGCCATTGTGAAGAGTGACGCCATGAGCGCGAATATATATATAATGTGTACTTTTCTCATCTACGGTCGTGTTCTTATTGCAGTTTTTTCAGGAGGCTGGAGATGCTCACCTTGTCCTCAATGATGCTGCGGAGCTGGTCGATGCTGACACGTTCCTGCTCCATGGTGTCGCGGAAGCGCAGGGTGACGGTGTTGTCCTTGAGTGTGTCGTGGTCGACGGTGACGCAGTAGGGTGTGCCGACGGCATCCTGACGGCGGTAACGCTTGCCGATGGTGTCCTTCTCGTCGTAGTGGGTGTTGAAGTGGAACTTGAGGTCGTCGACGATCTCGCGTGCCTTCTCGGGCAGTCCGTCCTTGCGGAGCAGGGGCAGTACGGCGAGTTTGACAGGGGCGAGGGGAGCGGGCAACTTGAGTACCACGCGGGTCTCTCCGTTCTCGAGTTTCTCCTCGCAGTAGGAGTGGCACATCACGCTGAGGAACATACGGTCGACGCCGATAGAGGTCTCGATGTCGTACGGTGTGTAGCTCTTGTTCTCCTGCGGGTCGAAGTATTTGATGCCCTTGCCTGAGAATTTCTCATGCTGGGAGAGGTCGTAGTCGGTGCGGCTGTGTATACCTTCCACTTCCTTGAAGCCGAAAGGCATCTTGAACTCGATGTCGGTGGCGGCGTTGGCGTAGAAGGCGAGTTTCTCGTGGTCGTGGAAACGGTAGTTCTCTGCGCCGAAGCCGAGGGCCTGGTGCCACTTCATACGGGTTTCCTTCCATTTCTGGAACCACTCCATCTCGGTGCCGGGCTTCACAAAGAACTGCATCTCCATCTGCTCGAACTCGCGCATACGGAAGATGAACTGGCGGGCGACAATCTCGTTGCGGAAAGCCTTGCCGATCTGTGCGATACCGAAAGGTATCTTCATGCGGCCGGTCTTCTGCACGTTGAGGTAGTTGACAAAGATGCCCTGTGCCGTTTCGGGACGGAGGTATATCTTGCTGGTGGCGTCGGAGGCGGAGCCCATCTCGGTAGAGAACATGAGGTTGAACTGGCGCACGTCGGTCCAGTTCTTGGTGCCGCTGATGGGGTCGACAATCTCCTCGTCGACGATGATCTGCTTGAGCTCTTCAAGGTTGGGACCCTGCATGGCCTCGGCATAGCGCTGGTGCAGGGCGTCGCGCTTCTGCTGGTTTTCGAGCACGCGGGGATTGGTGGCGCGGAACTGGGCCTCGTCGAAACTCTCGCCGAAGCGCTTCTGTGCCTTGGCTACCTCCTTGGCAATCTTCTCCTCGTACTTGGCGATCTGCTCTTCGATGAGTACGTCGGCGCGGTAGCGCTTCTTGGAGTCGCGGTTGTCGATGAGGGGGTCATTGAAGGCGTCGACGTGGCCGCTGGCCTTCCAGATGGTCGGGTGCATGAAGATGGCGGAATCGATGCCGACGATATTCTCGTGGAGCAGCACCATGCTCTTCCACCAGTATTCCTTGATGTTGTTTTTCAACTCCACCCCGTTCTGACCGTAGTCGTACACGGCGCCGAGTCCATCGTAGAGTTCGCTGCTGGGGAATACGAAACCATACTCCTTGCAGTGGGATACAATCTTCTTGAAAACGTCTTCTTGTGCCATTTTTTGTGTATGTTTATTTGTTTGATTCCTTACATTATTGTTCTATAAGTCACAAAGGTACGTCTTTTCCGTCTATTACGGGAGAAAAAGCGCGTTAAATGATATGAAAACCCCCGAGCCCGCCCCTCGTGTATAAGTTTGTGTCGCGATTTGTGGCCCTGTCTCGCAAAAATGCTGTAACTTTGCACGTTGCGCTGTCGCACTGTTTTATTCCCCGGTACGCATTTTGCTGAACTGCGGCCTCTTGCGGCACCTATTTTCGAGCAAACAACAATAGAAACAGACCACAATAAACATGAGAAGACTGATGTCACTGGCCCTGCTCCTTTTCGCCGTTATCACGGTGAGCGCGCAGATGGCCGATCCGGTGACCTTCACCGCACAGATGAAGGCGGGCAAGGGAGCCGATGCTGAGATTCTGTTTGTCGGCCACATCGATAAGGGGTGGCACGTGTACTCTACCGGACTGGGCAATGCCGGTCCTACGTCGGCCTCGCTGACCGTCAACCGCAAGGACGGTGTCGAACTGGTCGGCGGACTGTCGCACCGCGGCAATGAGATCACCCGCTACGACAAGCAGTTTGGTACCAACCTGCGTTTCTTTGAGAACACGGTCACCTTCGTACAAAAAATACGTTTCACCAAGCCCCAGTACGACATCGACTTCTCGCTGGAGTACGGTGCGTGCAGCGACGAGGCCTGTATGCCCCCGAGCGATGTCGTCTTCGCCAAGAAGGGCAAGTCGCCGGCCGTAGCCGAGGCTTCCGCTGACGAGACCGCCGCTTCTTCCGCTGATCTGGCCAAGGCCAAGGCCGACTCGCTGAAGGCCGCCGCCCAAGCCGTGGCCGACACGGCCGCCACCGATACCGCTGCCGCCAAGGCCGCCGCATCGCTCACCGACAGCGACCGCGCAAGCCTCTGGGCACCCGTCATCGACGATCTGGCTGCCTATCAGACACCCGTGTCCAACTCCCTGCTCTACATCTTCCTCGCCGGACTTGTGGGCGGATTCCTCGCCCTCTTCACCCCGTGCGTATGGCCCATCATCCCGATGACGGTCAGTTTCTTCCTCAAGCGCAACAAAGACCGCCGCAAGGCCATCCGTGAGGCCACGACCTACGGTGTGAGCATCGTCGTGATCTATGTGCTGCTCGGCCTTGTCGTGACGCTGCTCTTCGGTGCGAGCGCACTCAATGCGCTGTCTACCAATGCCGTCTTCAATATCCTCTTCTGCCTGCTGCTCGTCGTGTTCGCCGCCTCCTTCTTCGGGGCCTTCGAACTGACCCTGCCGTCGTCGTGGACCAACAAGATCGACGCCAAGTCGGAGTCGACAAGCGGCATGCTCAGCATCTTCCTCATGGCGTTCACGCTGACGCTCGTCTCCTTCTCCTGCACCGGTCCGATCATCGGCTTCCTGCTCGTGGCCGTATCGACACAGGGCAACATTGTCGGACCGACGGTCGGCATGTTCGGTTTCGCCTTGGCCCTGGCCATCCCGTTCACCCTCTTTGCCATGTTCCCCACACTGCTCAAGTCGGCCCCCAAGTCGGGCGGATGGATGAATGTCATCAAGGTAGTGCTCGGATTTATCGAACTGGCCTTCGCCCTGAAGTTCCTTTCCGTGGCCGACCTTGCCTACGGCTGGCACCTGCTCGACCGTGAGACGTTCCTCTCGCTGTGGATTGTCATCTTCGCCCTGTTGGGACTCTATCTGCTGGGCATCATCCGCTTCCCGCACGATGACGACGACCGCCGCACCAATGTGCCGCAGTTCTTCCTCGCCCTGCTCTCCCTGGCTTTCGCCGTGTACATGATACCCGGTCTGTGGGGCGCTCCGCTCAAGGCCATCAGCGCCTTCGCACCGCCGATGAACACGCAGGACTTCAACCTCTACAAGAACGAGGTGCATCCCCGCTTCAAGGACTACGATGCCGCCATGGCTGCCGCCCGTCTCGAGGGCAAGCCCGTGATGGTAGACTTCACCGGGTTCGGCTGCGTCAACTGCCGCAAGATGGAGGCCGCCGTATGGACCGACTCCCAGGTGGCCGCCCTGCTCAATGACAAGTACATCCTCGTGTCGCTCTACGTCGACGACAAGACACCGCTCGATGCCCCGATGACCGTCACCGAGAACGGACAGGAGCGCACGCTCCGCACCGTGGGCGACAAGTGGAGTTACCTGCAGCGCCACAAGTTCGGCGCCAATACCCAGCCCTTCTATGTACTCATCGATGCCGACGGCAAACCGCTCGGCGGAAGCCGTTCCTACGACGAGGATATCAACGGATATGTGAAATATCTCCAGGACGGACTTGATACCTACGCCAAACGATGACTGACAAGGAAACGCGCGGGCGCATCATCGCCCTCATCCGCCGTGAGGTAGTGCCGGCCGTGGGCTGCACCGAACCTATGGCCGTGGCTCTCTGTGTGGCGCGTGCCACCGAACTGTTGGGCCGCCGCCCGGAGAAGATAGCCACCCTGCTCAGTGCCAACATTCTCAAAAACGCCATGGGCGTAGGCATACCCGGAACGGGCATGATCGGTCTGCCCATCGCCATCGCCCTTGGTGCCCTCATCGGCAAGTCGGAATATGCCCTTGAAGTGCTCAAGGATCTCACCCCCGCCTCCCTCGCCGCCGGCAAGGAGTATGTGGCGGGCGACCATATCGACATCCGACTCAAGGACGGCGAGTGTGACAAACTCTATGTCGAGGCGCGTTGCGAGGCCGACGGTCATGTGGCCACGGCCGTCATCGCCCACGACCATACCCACTTTGTCTACCTCGAGCGCGATGGCGAGGTGCTCCTCGACCACCGTCATACAGGTGCTTCTGAGGAGGAAAACAACGATGTGGCGCTCACCCTGCGCACCGTCTACGATTTCGCCATGACCGCCCCGGTAGAGGAGATCAGGTTTATCCTCCAGACCAAGGAATATAATTTCCGTGCCGCCGAGGAGTCGAAGAAAGGCAACTACGGCCACTGCCTGGGCAAGACCATCGACCGGCCGCTGAGCCACGGCATCTTCGGCAACAGCATCTTCTCGCATATCATCTCCAAGACCGCCTTGGCCTGCGATGCCCGTATGGGCGGAGCCATGATACCGGTGATGAGCAACAGCGGGTCGGGCAACCAGGGCATATGTGCCACCAATCCCGTGGCCGTGTATGCCGAGGAAAACGAGAATACCGAGGAGGAACTCATCCGCGCCCTCACCCTGAGCCATCTCACCGCCATCTACATCAAGCAGAGCCTCGGCAAACTGTCCGCCCTCTGCGGATGCGTCGTGGCGAGCATCGGGTCGAGTTGCGGCATTACCTATCTTATGGGAGGTGACTATGAGCGCATCTGCCACTCGGTACAGAATATGATTGCCAACCTCACGGGCATGATCTGCGACGGAGCCAAACCGAGTTGCGCCCTCAAGATCTCGTCAGGTGTATCGACCGCCCTCCTCTCCGCCCTCCTCTCGATGGAGGGGCGCTGTGTGACCTCGGCCGAAGGCATCATCGAGGACGATGTCGACCGCTCCATCCGCAACCTCACCAGCATCGGTGCCGAAGCCATGTGCAAGACCGACGATATGGTGCTCGACATCATGACTCATAAGCATAAGGCGTAAGAGAAAGAATATCAAAATGTTATGACAATCTTTGCTCGGCAGTTCCGTATTCTGAAACAATAGAACCACACTTCCTTATCCGCTTGTGTCGCGTGATGTGCCGACACAAAATACTACAAGGCCCTTGTACGGACAGTACAAGGGCCTTGTAGCGTTCGTACAAAGGCCTTGTAGCAACCGTACAAGGCCTTTGTAGCAATCGTGTTTGGGGCGAAAATACTGGGAGGAAAAGCCCTATGGATGGCATGACAAAAAGATAATCGGATATCCCCAGCCCCTACGGGGCTTGGGGTAACTACAGTTCGTCGATTTCGCCTCCCGTGCGTTCCATCACATTGGCGGCCATGCCGTCGGCGGCCTGTATGATGCAGACGAGGGGGTAGAGTTTCTGGGCGGTGTCGAAACTGCGGATGTCCTCGAAACTGTTCTGGTTGATGCCCCATGCGCCCATGTGCCATCTGATGGCGAGCATCTCGTCGTCGTCGAGTTGCAGGCTGGTGCAGAGCAGGAGCACGAGCGACTTTTCGCCGTGGCCCATCGGGAACGACTTGTACGATACCTTGTAGCCCTCGCAGTCTTCCCACTGTCCGAGTGCGTTCTTGCGTTTTTTCACCGTGCGCTTGTAGATGTCAGACTTGCATACGTCGTGCAGCAGGGCGGCGATGATGATGCTGTCGCGGCGCACTTCGGTGTTGAGCGACGGCTCGAGTGTCTTCATGGCTTCCCAGATGGCCAGGCCGGCCTTGCAGGTGTTGAGCGAGTGGAGCACGAGTCCGCCCTCTACGTTGAGATGGTGGCCGGCAGAGGCCGGAGCGGTGAAGAACCCCATCTTTTCCAGTTCTTCGATGGCATCCTCCACGCCCTCGCGCTCGGTGGAGCGGAGCAGACGGAGAAATTCTTCCTTGTTCTCTTTCAGATTGATGTTCATGGTTGTAAGTGTTTTAAAGTTTCGGATTTAAGCGAGGGCGGGCTGAAACCGAAAGTTGGATAAGTGTTTTTCGGTTCTCTCTATCGCCCTTTTTGCCGTGTGGCTTTTTGGGCGGCCCATATCTCCCAACTGTTGATGATGTTCTGCCAGAGTATGTAGCAGCCCGGACCTACTGAGGAGAGAGGGTCAAGGTAGACGTAGGCGATCCAGATGGCGAAGGCGGTGTTCTTCTGTCCGAGGGCTTGTCCGGCGTTGATGGCTTCGCCGAAATGCCGGCCGATGAGCCGGCCGCTGGCAAACTGGAAGAGGCAGAGCACGAGCGACGTGGCGGCGATGACGAACAGGAAGGCGGTGGAGGTGTTGGCATGCATGATGTTTTTCGCCGTTGTGCCTGACACGATGAGCAGCGACCCTCCCCAAAGGTAGTACGACAGGTCGCGTATGGAGGTGATGCGTCGGCAAAGCCATTTGACGTAGTGTTTCACGATGAAGGCAAGTATCATCGGCACGACAAGCACGGTGAACACCTTGTGGAGTATCAGCAGGAAGGCGGTGAAGAAGTGTATGTCGGCATCCTTGTCGATGAGCGGGAAGCAGATGGGGATGAGTGTGGCGGTGATGAGGTTGGAGAGAAAGGTGTAGGTGGTCATCTCCTCAAGGTTGCCGCCGAGTTTCTGTGTCACCACCGCTGCGGCTGCTGCGCAGGGCCCGATGATGCAGGTGAGCAGCGCTTCGGCCAGGATGAGGGCGTGCCCGGTGAGGTGCATGCCCACGATGACGGCTGTGACGGCCACCACGGTGAGCACCTGAAACACGCCTACCCACAGATGCCATGCTGTGGGTCGCAAGCGGCGGAAGTCCACTTTGCAAAAAGTGACAAAAAGGATGAGAAACATAAACATCGGCAGTATCGCATCGAAGAAGGGGGCTGCGGCCGTGGCGAATCCGTCGAGTTCCGGCACGAGTGCGAAGATGAGATAGACGGCGATACCCGTGCCGATGCTTACGGGCAGTGTCCAGTCTTTGAGAAATCGGATGATGCTCTTGCTCATGATATGACTTTCGTGTGTTGTGCATTGCTGACAGACGGTCAGGTCTGTAGCGAGTGCCGCTTACCCATTGTCCGGGAAAATCGGCTTAGCGCTTGCAAAGGTATACAATTCCGCAAAGATTGCAAAGTGACGGTGTGCGTTTTGTCGCCGAAGACGTTTGGCGGTGTCCGTTTTTTTGCGTAAGTTTGCATAGTGACGGTGTCCGTTTCGGAGTGGCTCCTTGGGCGGATGCAGCAAGTTGACCCAAATCTACATAACATAATATAATATATGAGAAAAACCTTCCTTTCTGTGGCCCTCTCCCTGTTGGCAGTGGCAGCCATGGCGCAATCGTCTGTGTACGACGTGCGCAACCATCCCGACGAGTATTTCCTGAGTATCGACGATGTGGCGAGCAGCGTGAAACTCCTTCCGCCGCCTCCCCAGCCCGGCAGTGCGCAGTTTGCCTACGACGAGGCGCAGTACAAGTGGGGCAAGATGCAGCGCATCACGCCTCGCGGCAAGCAGGCTTTCGAGGATGCCAAACTGGGCGGCGAGGGTCTGTCGGCCGCCTTTTCCGAGGCTTTCGGCATGAAGATCACCAAGGACGGTACGCCCGAGATCTACAAACTCATCGTGCGTACGGCAGGTGATGCAGGCGATCTGGCCACGCGCGAGGCCAAGAACTACTACCAGCGTATGCGTCCGTTCATGTTCTTCGGCGAGCAGTCGCTCACGCCCGACGACGAGAAGGGCCTCTCCACCAACGGTTCCTATCCCTCGGGCCACACGGCCATCGGCTGGGCCACGGCCCTGGTGCTGGCTGAGATCAATGTCGACCGCCAGGACGAGATACTCCGCCGCGGGTTCGAGCACGGACAGAGCCGTGTCATCTGCGGTGTGCACTACCAGAGCGATGTCGATGCCGGACGTGTCGTGGCCAGTGCGGTCGTCGCCCGTCTGCATGCCGACAAGACATTCATGGAGCAGTTGGCCAAGGCCAAGCAGGAGTTTGCAAAAAACAAAAAGGCAAAGAAGTGATCTGGTCCCGTAGGGATTTGAACGGAAGTCAATTAAGGATTTCGCAAGCGTGAGTCCCGTAGGGACGACAGATTATAGCGTAGGGGTTTACCCCTACGTTTTTTTATTGATATCCAACGAATTGCCCCTGTAAGGGGCGCATATTTCAAAAATTCGTGAGATTCGTAAAATGCAATGTGCCACCGTAATAATCCGCACAATACGTTGAATTATGCGCCCCTTACAGGGGCACTTGTTGGGGTTAAAAAGGTAGGGCTTACGCCCTACCCTCTATTATGTCGTCCCTACGGGACTTGTCGTTTGCGAACATCCCCCTGTGGGACATTCTATTTCCGTTCAAATCCCTACGGGACTCGCCATCTGTATTTTTCCCTTACCGTCGTTTTTTCTATTTCTTCACCTTTTCGACGGTGGTCTTCACGCCTTTGATTTTTGCTCCAGCGGCCTTCTTGACCGTTTTGTCGGCCACGGTGCGGCTGACGGCGGCGTAGGCGTAGCGGTCGTAGATGTCGATGCGGCCGATATGCTTGCCCTCGAGCCCGCACGTCTTGCAGAGAAATCCCAGTATGTCGCCCTTGGATATCTTGTCGCGCTTGCCCTTGCCGATGTAGAGCGTGGCCATGCGCGGCTGCGGGGCACCGCCGTGTGCGGGCTGGGGCGTATAGGGAGAGGTGGGTTCCTTGACATATTCGGGCACTTCCTCGTCGGGACCGAGCAGGAGGTAGGCGCGACCGGTGGCTTCCCAGCGTCCCACACGACCCACGCGGTGGATGTACTCCTCTTCGCCGACGGGCAGGTTGTAGTGTATCACGTTGTCGACACCGGCGATATCGAGACCGCGGGCGGCAAGGTCGGTGCCTACCAGTACGCTGGCCGATCCGTTGGCGAAGCGGTAGACGGCTTCCTCGCGTTCGCGCTGGTCTTTGCCGCCGTGTAGGGCGCTCACTACATAACCCTCGTCGGTGAGGTAGGTGCTTACGCGCTCCACGCCGTCGCGGTAGTTCATGAAGACGATGCTCTGGCTCTCGCCGAGCGAGGAGAGCAGGGCGGAGAGGGCGGTGAGCTTGTCGCGCTCGGCACTTCTGACGGTGAAGAGCGAGATGCGGTTGGGTGTCTGTTCGTCGTCGGTGAGATAGTCGATGCGCTCGGTGCGGCCCATCTGTACGAATGCCGGCATCTCTTCGGCATCGGTGGCGGAGAGCAGTATGCGGCGCTTGACGCACGGCAGACTGCCGACGGCTTTCTCCATCTCGGCGCGGAAGCCCATGCGCAGACATTTGTCAAACTCGTCGATGACGAGCCACTGTACGCCGGCGGCGTCAAAATTGAGTTTGGCGAGATGGTCGTTGAGGCGGCCCGGTGTGGCGAAGACCACCTGCGGGTGGGTACGGACGATGAGACGGTGCTCGTCCATCGTGGGCCGTCCGCCGTAGAGACAGGCCGAGCACAGTCCCGTACCCATGCTCTGGAATACCTCATGCGACTGCAGGGCCAGTTCGCGTCCGGGCACGATGACAACGGCCTGCACCTGGTCTGACGTGGCGTCGAGGCGCTCGACGAGCGGCAGGAGATAGGCGAGGGTCTTGCCGCTGCCGGTGGGCGCGAGCACGATGATGTCTTTGTCGGAGTGGAGCAGGGCCTTGGCGGTGTCCTGCTGCATGGCGTTGAGTTCCCCGATACGGAGTTTGCGCATGATCTGTTCCTTGTCCATATGTCTTTTGGATTTTTTCTTCTGTGTGGTTTTGCGGTTGCAAAGGTACGAATAAATCTGCGGTGTGTCACCAATGTCGGAAGAGTTCGAATCCGAATTTGCATCCGAAGCCCTCAAACTTGCCGTTGCTCTGCCCTACGAACAGACCGATGGAGAAGGCGCGTGTGGCAAATCCGTAGCCGTACTCTATGTAGGGGTGTAGTTTGCGCACATGGAGTACGTTGACGTAGATGCGCTCCTTCTCGATGAAGCGTCCGGCCAGCGGTATCCACGACAGGGCGAGCAGGGGCGACTCGTAGGTGACGTTGGAGCGTATGTAGTAGTCGGAGGCGTTGTACCAGTTGGAGTTGAGCAGTTCGAAGTTGTTGGCCCATTCGTCGTTCCATCCCCCGGGCAGGTTGGAGTCGTGGAAATTGGTGTAGTCGAGGAAGAACCAGTCTTTGCCGCGGTGGGTGTAGAAGCCCGTGCCTGTTCGGGCTTGTATGGCACTGAGCGGCGAGAGGTGCAGGTTGTACTGGGCATCGAACTCATAGCGTTCGTAGGTGATGTTGGCCCCCATAACCCCGCGGATGCTCCGCTCGTAGTCGGCCGCGAACACCGGGCCGCGGCTGCCCCACGGCCGGAAGCGCAGTTCGAGCATCGGCGCCGTGGAGGTATAGTGCGTGGGCAGTCCCGCCTCGATGTAGGCCGCCTTGTCGATGGCTGTGCGGCGGTGGGTGACGATGGCCGCCTCGACGGTCAGCCAGGGCAAGGGGTCGTAACTGGCGGTGAACTTGGCGTACATGTCGCGGAAGTAGGACAGGTTCATCCTGTTCCAGTCTACCGAGTCGCGGTGCTCGCTCTTGATGGCGTCGGCCACGGTGGAGTTGGTGATATGGTTGCCGTTGCCCACCTCGGCGCGCAGAAATCCCGTGCGCCGCCGGTCGAAGTAGTAGGTGAGGGGGATGCTGAAGTAGAACTGCCGCTGCTTGAAGGAGTATCCCGCCTTCAGACGGGTCTCTATCAGCGAGTTGGCACTGAAGAAGTAGTTGCCGCGGATGTCGATCTTGTAGGTCAGTCCGCGGCGGCCGCTGTATCCGAGGTAGAGCGGGTTGAGAAGCGGACTGATGCGGAAGTTGCCTTGGTCGCGGTTGCCGAAATTGGACTTGATGCGGGTGAGCAGCCGCTCGCCGATATTGTCCCACATCCATCGTGCGGCGGTCTTGCTCCGCTTGCGTGTGGCGGCGGTGTCGGCCGCAAGAGAGTCGGCCAGGGCATATCTTCTGTCGAAGACGGCCTGCTCCTGGGCCGTGAGCGGCAGCGGACGTATGCGGGCGATGGCGGCGGTGTCACCGCGGTCGGTGATACTGTCGGTCAGAACGGCGGGCAGGTTGTACTGCGCCAGATAGTCCATGTGGAGATCATTGCCCAAAAAACGGAAGGTGGCGTCGAGCCGGCAGTCGTCGGGGATGAGCGTGCGCACGCCGTTGCGCCCCATGTCGATGGAGAGGTGAAACCGTACCATGTCGTACTCGCCGCGCAGATCGGCACTGAGTATACAGCCCGACCATATCATCACGCGGGCCTGTCCGCTGACCAGTTGCGTGTTGTTCACCCTCGGCCGGAAGTGCAGGTAGGCCGTGTCGCGCACCACGCTGTCGAGCCGGTAGCGGTAGTAGTTGCGGTTGCTGCGGTGGAAGGGGGAGAGTATATGTCGGTCGATGAGTACCTTGTCGTACAGACGGGGCGTGAGGTACTTGAGCAGTGTGGGCATGGCGCGCCGTCCATGCGGAAAGGTCGACCGCTCAAGCAGTCGGGTGCTGCTGAAATCGTGCAGTCCGTGACTGGTCACACAGTCGTATGCCTCGCCCACATATTCACGCTCGCCGCCGTGGGCGATGGTATACATTGTGGGTACGGAGAGAAGGATGACGTTGCGCCGCCGGGTCTGCAACATGTATTTCTGATAGGCGTAGAAGGTGGATGGCTGTTGTCCGCAGGTGTCGATGACAGACGCGTACTTGAAAATGCGCTGCAACAGGTACCATGCGTCGCGCCCCATCGCATCGGCCTGCAGGCCGGCGAAGAGGAGGAGGGTGAGTATAGTGAGTCGGAGACTGTTCGCCATCGGGTGCAAACTTACACGTTTTTCCGCTTTTCTGCAATTCCCGCACGTTCTTTTTCGGTTTTTTGCGCTTGCCGGACCGATGTTTGGCGGGAAAAACCGTGCAGTTGGCGGATTTTGTATAATTTTGCGTGTCTCTTTTCGGGTCATGCCGGAACAAATCACAAATTATCCACACACATTATTATATATGTACAAGAACATCATCTCCTCCGTTCTGCTTGCCTTGTCGACAGCGGGCGGATTTGCCCAGACCAGAGCCATCGGCAATGCCCTCCCTGCCGGGAGCCGTGCCAAGATGGAGCTCGCTTTGGTCAACCGGCTCAACCAGGCTGGCATGAATGTCAGCCGGCAGTCACTTTCCGCCCGCAGTGCCGTTGCTGCCGAACCCAGTATCAGGGTGATTGTGCGCATGCAGCCCGGCGCCAATCCCGATATCCTGACCGCCTATGGTGCCGAGGTCACCGCCAGTGCGATGGGTTTTGCCACGGTGAAGGCCACCGCCACACAGTTGGCCAAGATGGCTGCCGACGCGCGTGTCAAGCACATGTCGTTGCTCCGCAAGACCGGACTCTTCCTCAAAGACGCCCATACACGGACGGGAGTCGACCGTATCAAGAGTGCCGACGGACTGGTGCAGCCCTATACCGGAAAGGGCGTGCTGGCCTTGATAGAAGACGCTGGTTTCCAACCCTCCCATCCCATGATGAAGCGTGAGGACGGCACCTCGAAAGTGGTCTATTTCCGCGAGCCCGACGGCAGTGTCTATACCACAGCCGAGGAGTATGAAAATCTCCACAATACCGCAAACTACCATGGCACCCATACCTCCACCATTCTTGCCGGTAGCAAGGTGACGGTCGGTGGCGTAGCCTACGAGGGAGTCGCTCCCGGCGTAGATATGGCCTGTTTCCAGACAGACGATTACCTGGTCAACAACTTGATGGCTTTGATCGGTTATGCCGAAAAGCAGACCACGCAACCTATGGTGGCGAGCTTCTCGGTAGGTTCTCATTCTACGGCCAGCCTCGACAATGACGATGATGTGTTGGCGATGCTCGATACGTTGGGTCAGAAAATGCCCGTCTGCGTGTCAAGCGGCAACTCAGCCGACGAACCTACTTGCGTCTATCATGTATGTGCTGACGGTGGCGAGAAACTGCTGGTGCGGGCAGATACCACTTATTTGGATGAAGGAATAAAACCCAGAACAGGCGCATTCTATTTCTCCACGCAGACAGAGAAACCGCTGAAGGTCACCGTCATGCTCACAAGATTCGGTGAGGTGCTCTACCGTATGCCCGTTCTCGACAAGTGTACCGATGGCGAGTATACCTATCTCTCCGCCCTTGGCGAGGATGCCGACGACGAGGACTGTCTGCACAGCGACATCTTCGCCGAGCATTTCGGCGGACGTCTGGGTATCGCCTCCCATATCAACGGTTGCGGACGCTACGTCGCTACGGTGTCGCTCGAAGAAGTATTGTTCGGCGGATGGGGAGAGTATGGTATCGTCTTCCTCGTCGAGGGTGAAGGCGGACAGGTCATCAAGGCTTCCGGCGATGTTTTCAATACAAGGCTGGTGATGGCTTCCGCAGAAATCGAAGAAGGTGCAGTGACCGACTGCCTCACGGCCGACAGCAATGGTGACGCGTGGGCACATGCCAAGAGCGTGATATCGGTGGGCGCATACAATAGCCGACTCAGTGAGAAGGATATTGTCGAATACCATGAGGTACTCGACAGCCTGACCACCTTCTCTACTTATGCACATCTTCTTGACGGACGGACCGTACCCTTCATCACTGCCCCCGGTCAGAATATCCTGGCCGGATACAACAAGTACAGCGAGGACGAAATTTCCTCGTCTACCGTATTTATTGACGGTTCGGACGACATGCTCTGTGAGGAGGCCGGCACGTCGATGGCCGCTCCCTATGTGGCCGGTACGATCGCCCTTTGGCTGGAGGCAGACCCCAAACTCAGCGTCGACGAGATAAAAGAGATCATGGCTTCTACGGCCATCAAAGACCACTACGTGACCAATACCCAGTCGATAGCGTGGGGCCACGGCAAGATCGATGCCTACAACGGTCTGAGGGAAGTGCTCTCACGCACAGCGACCGCCCTTCGCCCCGTGAGTGCCGACAAGGATTTCCTGATGCGTCAGACCGACAAGCAGGTGGAGGTCTTTGTGGCTGGCGAGACCTCGCTCACCGCCAGTCTCTACAGTGTCGCTGGCGCACTCGTTGCACGCACCGCCGCAGCCGGCGACCAACTCACGCTCGATGCCTCCTCCCTTCCCGCCGGTGTCTATGCGCTGAAGGTGCAGGGTGCGAATACATCGCATAGTGCAAAGATCGTGATCAAGTGATGACGATTTGGTAACGGTGAAGAAAAAGCCGTTGTCCTACGAAATATCCCCGAAGAGAGCAGACCGCCGTGCCCAATGCCGTTGTATGTCCGCTTTCTTCGGGGTGTTTTGTTGTTCGCGGCCGCTACTTGTGTCCCGCGAGTATGTCTCGAACCCCTGCATATTCATGCTCTTTATATGATAAAAATTGCTTTTTGGTGGATGAAAATCAATTTTTCTGCGGTGCGAATGCCATTTTGAAAATATTTTATTATTTTTGCAAACGATATGTTTCCGCGTTTGCACTTCTCTTCTTGGAAGGCCGCGATACAATACCCCGCTTGCAGTCAAAGTACAAATTTCTAAAACTTTTATATTTATGGTAAAATCTCTACATCTCAGATCGTTTGCCTTCACGCTTCTCGCCCTTTTCGGGACGATGGCCGCATGGGCTGACGATACGGTATTGCTTGATGTCGACTTTACGGCCCTGTCGTCTGCTCCGTCGGGCTGGACCGCTATCGACAAGAGCGAAAAGACGGGTACGACCTGGGCGTATTCGCAGTATGGCTACAGCGACTCCCAGACCTACGCCTACTTTCCCTGTATCCGTCTCGGGCGCGACTGGAGTTCCACCCACAACGACTACTACGTGTCACCCGCGCTCGAACTCAAGGGCGGTGTCACCTACAAGATCGTGACGCTGACGGGTACAAGTTACAACACCGCCGCACAGTGTGTGGAAATGACCCTCGAGGCAGGTACATCGCAGACTGACGTGTCGACCTTCGAGACACTGACATCCCTCGAGCCGGTAGGCTATACCAAGAACAAGACCAAGGAGGAGCAGGCCGACACCACCGAGTTTACTCCCGATGCCGACGGCACGTTCTACCTCGCCTTCCACGGCGTAGAGAGCGACAGCCGCTACTACGGTTTCATTCTCGGTATGAAGGTGTATTCCTCCGATGGCGAGTCGGGTGGCGGTACCGTCACTCCCGAACCGGAACCGCAGCCCGTATCTTCTGCCCTGCTTGATGCCGACTTCTCTACCGAGCCCACCGACTGGACTGTCCTTGATGCCAGCGAAACGGCCGGTACGACATGGAACTGGAAGTCTTCCTGCCTCTATGACAAGAACACCTACGGCTATCACAATGCCGTGCGCATACTGCACGACTGGGATTCGCAGCACAACGACTACTACATCTCGCCCGCCCTCGACCTGAAGGCCGGCGTACAGTATACGGCCACGGCCAAGACCGTGAAGAACAACAACCCGATACTGACCCTCGACCTGGGCACATCGACCACCGATGCCTCTACCTTCTCTACGCTGGCAACGCTCAATCCTGCTGCCGACTATACCGCCATCGCCGATGACTCGGTGAAGTTCACCGTTGAGACCGACGGTACCTACCACCTCGCCTTCCACATCGTGGAGAACACCGAGTCGGGTACCTACGACGGTGCTTACCTTGTAGGCTTGAAGGTCGAGAGCGATGAGGAAGTGACTCCCGGCCCCGGTCCTGAACCTACTCCCGAACCCACTCCTGACCCCACTCCCGACGGTACCGCCGTTGTCGAAGACGGCTATGTAGCCACTGGCGAGGGCTTCACTTGGAATGCCGACATCGACTGGGACAAGCAGTATGTTGAGGCCAAGATACTCGTCAATACTTGTACCAATGCCACCGAGAATATCCTCTCCTTCGGAAGCGAAACCAGCCAGTGGACTCCCTCCGGTGACGACAGCGAGGTGGTACACGTCTACTACAAGAAGGGCGACAAGCAGATCACGGTCTACACCGCCGCCAAAGGTACCGACCGCTATGCACAGGACAAGGGCTACTCGGCCGCATCTGATACCGTGTCTATCCTTGTATCCAAGGAAGCCGGATTTGTCATCAACGGTGATACCGCTGTCGCTCCTGCAGGCATCGACAAGATCCTGGCCATGACCAATGTGGAGTTCAGCGATATGGAAGGCGCTTCCAACCAGCGTTCGCATGCCACCTATGCGTATGTACACGTCATCGACCTCGATATACCCGAGCCCGAACCGGTCGTTCCCCACGAGCCGGGCGACACCATCATCGCCGGTGACTTCACCGCTGCCGGTGCTACCGACGGCTATACCCTCATCGACGGCAATGCCGACGGCCACACTTGGGCTACCATTGACGGTATCTCCGGTCTGACCTACGATAGCGACGAGGCTGCCGTAGCCGCTGACGAGTGGATCATCACTCCCGCCGTGAAACTTCAGAACGGTGTCGACTACAAGATCACTTGGCAGTTTGCCCAGCAGGGTGCCTTCGATCCCGACTCTATCGATGTCTGCATCGGTTCTGCCGCTACCGTTGAGGCCCTCACCACCGTGCTGGCACATGAGTATGTCGACACAGACCATACCGGTGCTTCGCTGCGCTACTCTTGCGCTGAAGACGGTGACAAGTACATCGCCTTCCACGTGAAGACCCCGAATGCCGAGAACGGACAGCTCTCGCTTCTCTCCCTCGACGTGACCTGCATCGAGAAGGCCACTCCGAAGCCCGTCTCCGAATACACGGCCACCATCGACAGCGAGGCCAAGGCCGTGACCCTCACTTGGGCTACCCCGACCGAAGATACCGACGGACTGGCTATCGTCAACCCCGTAGGCGTGAAACTCTATGAGAACGGCACGCTCATCGATACCTTCGACGAGCTCACGGCAGGTGAGATTGTAGAGTACGAATATACTCCCGCCTCTTTCGCTGGCAAGGCAGAATACACTGCAGTGGCCTTCATCGGCGACAACGAGGCTGACGCCGTCAGCCAGACGGTCAACCTTGACGATGTCACCGGTACCGAGAAACTCGTCAAGCAGTATATCGTCAACAATACGACCAAGGGCGACTGGACCATCATCGATGCCAACAGCGAGGAAGGAACAACAACCGGCGCATGGCTCTACGACTACTCCGACATCTTCTACTTCAAGTACAAGATGGGTTCCAAGGCCGAGGACGACTGGCTCATCTCTCCCTCTGTAGCCCTGCAGACGGGCAAGCGCTACATCCTGAAGTACCAGTTGAAGACCGCCCGCGACTATGAGGCCAGTGTCGATGTGACCATCGGTACCGCTCCCACGGCCGAGGCCCAGACTACGGTATTGGCTTCTCACCCGAGTCTGAAGCAGAACGGATTTGGCGACTTCGCCACCGAACAGTTCAGTGTCAGCGAGAATGCCGACTACAATATCGGTTTCCACGTGACCGACGCCCAGTATTATCTGAGCATGCGCGGTCTGTGCGTATACTCTATAGAGAATACCGCTACCGGCATCGACGATGCAGCCGACGTACAGAACGTTGTCGCCTACAGCCAGGCAGCCAAGGTTCTTCTCGTACCTGCAGCCTCTGCTGTCAGCGTATATACTGTAGGCGGTGCTCTTGTTGAGGCCGTCACTGCATCCGGCACAACTGTCGACCTTTCCGCACTTGCCGACGGCATCTATGTGGTGAAGGTGACCGAAGCCGATGGCAGCGTACACAAACTGAAGATTGTAAAATAACAATTCGATCTACATACACGGGTATGGACGCGACCTTACCGTTCGCGGTCCATATCCGTTTTTTTTTCGTTTCACGACATACCCCGTCCCTACATTTATATACAACGATGAATTACCTTTACAAGACACTCCTCACCCTCGTGGCCGTATGCTTCAGCCTGTATGCCGGAGCGCAAGACCTGTTCGGCCGACTGGCTATGGAGGGAGTCGATATTGTGGGAGCCGTCACCTATGGCAAGTATGACTCCTATACCACCCTCGAACCCGGCTATTACTCCTTCAACTACGAGACCTCCTACCAAGCCCACCGCACCAAGTGTCTGCTGTCTGCTACCGTGGCAGGCGGATGTACCTACCACGACGGCAAGGTGTATGCCTGCGAGTACGACGATGCCTCGCATCTCACCGAGCAGCGCCCTATGTGGCGCATCTACGACGGCAAGACCCTCGAGGAGATCGATGCCTATGAACTTGAGGCCGGTTGTGTGAGCACCACCAAGTCGCTCGCCTACGACCCCACGACCGACAAGATCTACGGTATCAACCGCTCCTACTCCGAGACCTACCTCGTGTGCATCGACCCCGCTACGGGCACGCCTACCAAGGTGGGCGAGAGCTTCGATTCCAAGTACCGCTACGCCGCCCTCGGCTGCGACAAGACCGGCAAACTCTATATTCTCTACATGGAGCAGGTCAACGACGACCAGGGCATACAGCAAGACATCTGGTATCTTGCCAAGGTACGCAAGAGCGACGGCAAGTTTGCCAAGGTCGGCGAGATCAAGATGGAGGGTTTGCTCGACGGCGATTCCTATATCAACGACACCCGTGCGCAGACGCTCTTCTGCAATTACAGCACCGGCAAGATGTACTGGATATTCGGCAGTTCGAGCATGTCACTCTATTCCGAGTACAGTTGCATCGCCGAACTGGAGACAACCACCGCTACCGCTACACTGAAAGCCTATACCTCTAAACTCGTGCTGGTGAGTGGCGCCTTCTTCCGCGAACCGCTGGCCAAGGCCCCGGGCGTGATTTCCGATTTCGCCTTTGTGCCCGATACCGAGGGCGCGACCACCGGAAAACTGCAATTCACACCGCCCGCCACTGCCTACGACGGCACAGTGCTCGACGGTCCGGTCACCGTGACCGTTGTCGAGGACAAGGATACGCTGGTCAACGCTGTCTGTCAGCCCGGTGTGGCGTACACCAGCGATGCCGTCGAACTGGAGAACGGGGCTTACACCGTGTCGGTCACCGCTTCGAATGACGGCGGCGACGGTCCTACCGTGACGCGCAAATTCTTTGTAGGCTACGACATTCCCACCGCCTGCACCAATATCACGCTGACGGCCGACAGTCTGACCACCACCCTCACTTGGGACGCTCCGACCGTCGGACAGAACGGCGCTCCGCTCAATCAGGACAACCTCACCTATACTGTCGTACGCTATCCCTATGAGGTGACCGTGGCCACCGGACTGAAAGAGTGCCGCTTTGTAGAGACCCATCCCTCTGACATGACCCGCTACGTCTACCTCGTCACCGCCTCCGACGGCGATAAGGTCGGCAAGAGCGCTTACTCCAACAACCTCATCGTAGGTACACCGCTCGATGTACCCTACGGCGGCGCGTGGACCGGTCCGGCTGACATGCTCAACTACTATACCATCATCGACGCCAACAAGGACAACTACTCCTGGAAGTACGACGCTACCAAGAACTGTGCCATTTACGGCTACAATCCATTGGAGGATGCCGACGACTGGCTCATCTCTCCGCCCGTCAATTACAAGAAAGGCCATACCTACGTTCTCTCGTTCGAGGCCCACTCGGCCATGCTCGACTATCCCGAGACTATGGAGGTCTGCTTCGGCGATGCCCGCACGCCCCAGGCCATGGACTCGCTCCTCCTCTATATCGAGGAAGTGCCGGTACCGGTCAGCAGCGACAGCAAGAATGTCTACAATCTGGAGTTCACCGTACCCGCCGATGGCGTGTACTATTACGGTTTCCACTGCATGACGCCCAAGTACCACGGCAATCTCTTCCTCTCTGAGGTCAGCGTGACCGACAAGGATGCTCCCAGCGGCATCTCCGACCTCTCAGCCGGCGGCCGTCTGCCGTACTCGCTCTCCGACGGTGCGCTTTCTGTCGACGGAACGCAGGAAGTCAAGGTGTACGACCTTGGCGGCCATACCGTATGCCAGCCGCTGACGACGGCCGGCCGTGTCAGCCTGCCCAAAGGCGTGTATGTGGTCAAGTCGGGCCACACGGCACACAAGGTTGTGGTGAAATAATTCCGGTTCCGGATATTATTTGTATCTTCGCAACATGAAACGAAACTTCTCTCCGCTATCCATGCGGTGGGCGGTCGCCAGTATGACGGTCATCGTCATAGCGGCGACCGCTTTCGCATGGATGGTACGTCCGCTTGACACCGACTCGATGCGGCAGAATGTGTCGCTCGTCGTGGTGCGTTCATGGTATGAACTCGATTGCGACGGTCGCGCCGTGGCCTATTTCCGCGGTGTGCAGGGCGACAGTCTGCTTGTCGGTCCGACACTTGAGCGTGACTCTGCCGCCACCGTCTCTATGGTGGCCGGATGTTGGGTAGACCGCTATGCGGGCCTGCCTTCGTGCGAAGGTCGTCTGGTCACGGTCACGGCCTGCCGCCCCGATACGGTGCGTTCGGGCGTAGACAGTCTTGTGGCGCATACCCGCAAGGCGCTCTCGCACCGTATTGCCGACATGACCCTCGAACAGTCTGAACTGAAATACTACGTCCGTGTGCATGGCGTGCAGGACAACGGCTATCAGGAGATAGCCGCTCTTGCCGACCGCCATGCCCAATTGCTTGACGGTGATATCCGCACGCTGGCCGTGCTCGACAGCCTTTCTCTGAAGAAGAAGTATACCTTGCGCCGCAGTGTGGCCTATACCGCTTATGTGCAGACTGCCACAGGTGGGGTAAAGGCCGTAAAGTGTCGTCTGGCTGCCACCGATGTTACATCCTCCGCCGTCCTCCTCCGTACCTCTGACGGCAAGACCCCCGAGAATGTGTCGTCTGTGGGCATCTTGCCGTGGAGCGCATCTGATACGGTCGGCATCGCCGTACCGTCGTATGGTGGAGTGGGTGAGCACCTCGCTTCCGATACGGCCGCCCGGTGTGTCATCGTCGGCGGACATCTTGCTGCCTCCGTACATGATCTGCCGGCTGTGCTTGTCGTCGACGGATCGCCCGTGTATACGGCTAAGGGACATTTTGTGGGATTGACCGACGGCCGCCATGTTGTCTCGCGTGCGGTCATCCGCCGACTGGTCGGGAAAGGAGGTGGCCGATGAATCTTCGCTTTTTCTTTCGTGCCTTTTTGTTTTTGCTCTTTCTTGCCTTTGCTCTTGTGTCCTGCCGTGATGTCCAGCCGGACACCACTACCGTGCGTCTGAAGGACGGCAGTCTGTACCGTGGTACACTCTCCGGCGGCCGTCCCGACGGTTATGGTGTGCTGACCGTGGGCGACAGCGTGGTCTATGCCGGACAGTGGCGGCACGGCCAGCGCAGTGGGCGCGGCATCATGCACGACAGTCTGGGACACCGTATCGTCGGACATTGGATGGCTGACACCCTTGTCAGCGGTCTGCATACCGACAGTACTGGCATCTATCAGGGCACGTTTGACCGTAAGGGCGCTTTTGCCGGGTACGGATGGTTCTTGAGCAACGACCTGCGCTACTATCGCGGACACTGGCGTGACGGTCTGCCCGACGGTTTCGGATTTTCGCTGAGGCCCGGCAAACGGTTGCGCGTGGGCGACTGGCGGCAGAACCGCTACCTCGGCGAGCGGCTCGAGTATACGGCCGACCGCGTCTATGGCATCGACGTGTCGCGGTTCCAGCACGATGTGGGCCGCCACAAGTATGCCATCGACTGGAGCAAGGTGCGCATCACCCATCTCGGTACGCTCAGCCGCAAGCGCGTGTCGGGTACGGTAGACTATCCCGTGTCGTTCTGCTATATCAAGTCGACGGAGGGCAAGTCGCTCCGCAACGCCTATTACCGCTCCGACTATGCGGCCGCACGGCGACAGGGTATCGTCTGCGGGTCGTACCACTTCTTTTCCACAACGACAACGGCGGCAGACCAGGCGCAGAATTTCCTGGCGCATTCCACCTTCTCCAAGGGCGATTTCCCTCCGGTGCTCGATGTCGAACCTTCAGACGAACAGATACGCAAGATGGGTGGGGCGGAAGCCTTGTTCAAGGCCGTGCGTACATGGATGCGGACGGTAGAGCGTCGGGTCGGTGTGCGGCCTATCCTCTATGTGGGCCAGAGTTTCGTCAACCGCTACTTGCCGCTGGCTCCCGATATCAAGCGCGACTACAATGTGTGGATAGCACGCTACGGAGAATACAAGCCCGACGTGCGTCTGGCCGTATGGCAACTCTGTCCCGACGGCCGCGTGGCGGGCATACGGACGGAGGTCGACATCAATGTGTTCAATGGCTACCGTAGCGAGTTCGAAGAATTTTGCAGAACCCACTGCGTGAAGTGAACTAAAGGCGTGTGTGATGCACGCCTTTAGTTTTCTTATGCAAACAACTCGCGCAATACGGAGAGCGACCGCAGTTCGGGAAAATCGGGTACATGGAGACTGTAGTACCGTATGATGGTCTCCACGATATGGTTGCGCTCGGTGCGTGACAGTGCCAACAAGTGCATCGTATTGTACGACAGACGCATGAGCAGGCGTATCTTTTCCGCCTCTTCGGGACGCAAAAAATCGGGGTGGAGTGGGGAGGTGGCGGTGTAGCAACCGTCGCGCAGGTCGAAAAAGTCTCCTTCCCTGCCATCCTCGAGGTTGGGGTAGAAACCGGCAAACTGCGAGAAGCGCAATATATATATAATGTGGAAATTGGCAAACGCCCCCTCCGCAGCATCGAGCCACCGTACACTGTTCTCCACAAAGGCAAAGAGCGGGGCATCCTGTTGCTCGGCGCGTGTGCAGGCCAAGGTAAACTCGGCCAGGAAAAGCGCAATGGTCAGTTTTCTCGCATCGAACGGCAGAGAGGAGAGCGGGTACGCCATCGTGGCTTCGCGTATTTTCTGCAAACGTTGGCGTTGCCGGTAGTCCATCTCGATGAGGAGGACAGACATCGGCTGAAATAGTTGCTTGCGTATGCGCGAACGGCCCGTCTTGGGGATGCGCAGAATAAACGAAAGCCGCCCGTGGCTCTCGGTGAGCGTGTCAACGATGAGCTGCGATTCACCGTATTTGAACGCCCGAAGGACAATCGCTTTCGTCTTAATCAGCATTTTTTTGTTGTCAAACAAGGACAAAATTACGAAATATGAGCGATTTGCGAAAAATAATTGCTCTAAAATTTTGGTGTATAGGAAAAACGTCGTACCTTTGCATCCGCAAAAAATAAGCCGCACGGTCCCTTCGTCTATCGGTTAGGACGAGAGATTTTCATTCTCTAAAGAGGAGTTCGACTCTCCTAGGGACTACCACAAATAAAATAAGAAGAATACAAAGAAGATGGCAAATCACAAATCATCACTGAAGAGAATCCGTCAGGACAAGGCCAAGACTCTGCATAATAAGTATTACGCAAAGACCATGCGTAACGCTGTTCGCAAGCTCCGCGCCATGACAGACAAGGAAGAGGCAGTGAAACTCTATCCTAATGTCCAGAAAATGCTCGACAAGTTGGCCAAGACCAACATCATCCACAAGAACAAGGCCGCAAACTTGAAGTCCAGCCTCTGCATGCACATCAGCAAGCTCGCTTAATAAAGGATTTGCGACAAAGATATTGAGCCATACTCTCCATAGGGTATGGCTTTGTTGTTTTTAGACGTTTTTGTGGCGTTTTGCATATCCAGCCCTTTCAGGGCTTGGGTATGCAAAACGCCACAAAATTATGACTACATTTTTCTGAATTTTGAACACCCTACCTTTCAGGGCTTTATTGCTCAATGCCTGTCAAATTTTTTGCTCGTGCATACGAAACCATGCTTGATTTCTCTATTTTCGCCCGGCATAATACCCTTTACCCCCTATTCTAAGATTTTTCTCTATCTGTTCGTAGCGCAGTCGGTAGGTTGTGCCGCTGCTTTGTTGTGCCGGACCGATGACAAGCACCCATCCGTCGATGTACCCGGCGTTGCCCACGTACAGTTCGTCGGCCGAGCGCACCTGCATGGCGATGCCCGTCCGGGCCGTCCACATGAGCCGCTTGATCTGTTGCTCGTCGCAGGCGAAAATCTCGTCGGGCGTGATACGGTGTCCGTCTGTCTTGCTGAACGTGGCCACGTCGTCGGTCGTCCAGTCTACGGAGTCGCGGTCGGTCGTGTGCATGGTGAAGGTCACGCACGTCGGATCCTCGTAGGCCCATGTGATTTCTACGGTGCGCGACGTGCCCGTGTCGTCGCTGAGATATTCCGTTGCACCCTGTCGCAGCAGCGTCGCAAAGTCGGCGTTGTCGATATTGGCGGGTGCGTCGATGCCGATAGCGTCGCATATCCACAGTTTTGCGGCGTGTATGACGGCTCCGTCACCCGCCACGGGAATGTCTACCGAGGCCGAGTAGGAACAGCCGCTTCGGGCTTCGCTTACGCTGGCTGTCACCACCTCGATGAAGTCGCCGGCCCGAAGGCCGGCCGGCATCATTGCGAGTAGGGTGTAGAGTATCGTCTTGCGCATGTTCTTTTGGTCGATTTTGCTGAGTGTCTGCAAAGGTACGGCAAATCCCCGTGACAGTGCCATTCGCCCGACAAAAATTTTGGCGTACCGCATTTTTTGTGTAAATTTGCATAAATATATTTGTGTATAAACAATGGCAGAGATACAAAACAACGAAAGCAACTATTCAGCCAGTAATATACAAGTCCTCGAGGGACTTGAGGCCGTGCGCAAGCGCCCGGCGATGTATATCGGAGACATCAGCGAAAAAGGTCTTCACCACTTGGTGAACGAGACTGTGGACAACTCCATCGACGAGGCCATGGCCGGCTATTGCACCCATATCGAAGTGACCGTCAATGAGGACGAGTCGATCACCGTGCAGGATGACGGTCGCGGTATACCTGTCGACGAGCACAAGAAACTGCACAAGTCGGCCCTCGAGGTTGTCATGACGGTGCTCCACGCTGGCGGTAAGTTTGACAAAGGCTCCTACAAGGTCAGCGGCGGTCTGCACGGTGTCGGTGTAAGTTGTGTCAACGCCCTCTCCACACACATGAAGTCGCAGGTATTCCGCGACGGCAAAATCTATCAGCAGGAGTACGAAAAGGGAAAGCCCCTGTATCCCGTCAAGGTTGTCGGTGAGACCGAACTGCGCGGTACCCGCCAGCAATTCTGGCCCGACCCCACCATCTTCACCACCACCCACTACCAGTGGGACATCATTGCCCGCCGTATGCGCGAACTTGCCTACCTCAATGCCGGTATCAAGATTACCCTGCGCGATATGCGTCCCGATGAGGAAGGCAAGACCCGTGAGGAAGTGTTCCACGCCAAGGACGGACTGAAAGAGTTTGTTCACTATGTCGACCGTCACCGCACCCATCTCTTCGACGATGTCATCTATCTCAAGACCGAGAAGCAGGGCATACCCATCGAGGTGGCCGTGATGTACAATACCGACTATTCGGAGAACATCCATTCCTACGTCAACAATATCTACACCACTGAGGGCGGTACCCACCTTACCGGTTTCCGTATAGCCTTGACCCGCACCCTGAAGGCTTACGCCGATGCCGACCCTGCCATCTCAAAGCAGATCGAGAAGGCCAAGGTGGAAATTACCGGTGAGGACTTCCGTGAAGGACTGACCGCCGTCATCTCCATCAAGGTAGCCGAGCCGCAGTTTGAGGGCCAGACCAAGACCAAACTCGGCAACAGTGAGGTGGCCGGTGCCGTACAGCAGGCCGTAGGCGAAGCCCTGGCATACTACCTCGAGGAGCATCCCAAGGAGGCCAAGATGATCTGCGACAAGGTCATCCTCGCCGCCACTGCCCGTATCGCCGCCCGCAAAGCCCGTGAGAGCGTGCAGCGCAAGAACCCGATGTCGGGTGGCGGACTGCCCGGCAAACTGGCCGACTGCTCCAACAAAGACCCCAAGTCGTGCGAGATCTTCCTCGTCGAGGGTGACTCCGCCGGCGGATCGGCCAAGCAGGGCCGCGACCGTTACACCCAGGCCATTCTCCCGCTCCGCGGAAAGATTCTCAACGTGGAGAAGGTGATGTGGCACAAGGTGTTCGAGTCAGAGTCGGTGATGAACATCATCCAGAGCATCGGCGTACGTTTCGGTGTCAACGGTGAGGACGACAAGGAGGCCAATATCGACAAACTGCGTTACGACAAGATCATCATCATGACCGATGCCGATGTCGATGGTTCACACATCGACACCCTCATCATGACCCTCTTCTACCGTTTCATGCCCCGTGTCATACAAGAAGGCCACCTCTATATCGCCACGCCGCCCCTCTACCTCTGCACCTACAAGAACAAGGCCAAGGAGTATTGCTATACCGAGCAGCAGCGCCAGGCTTTCCTCGACAAGTGGGGCAACGGCAGCGAAGACGGAAAGAGCATCCACACCCAGCGCTACAAAGGTTTGGGTGAGATGAATCCCTCGCAACTTTGGGAGACCACCATGGACCCCAAGACCCGTCTGCTCAAGCAGGTGACCATCGAGAATGCCGCCGAGGCCGACGAGATCTTCTCCATGCTGATGGGCGACGACGTAGAGCCGCGCCGCCAGTTCATAGAGCAGAACGCCACCTACGCCAATATCGATGCCTAAGTGACGATAAAGGAACAACTTGGTACGATTTGAGAGATTTGAGAAGTGACGTTTTTCCGATAGCGCCTTGATAATGCTCAACCGAACAGAACCGAAAAATGAATAAAACCTCAAAAGTGGCCCGCATCGTGCAGTGGCCACTTTTTTTGTTTCTTTTCCTCCTTGCCGCAGCCCTTTTCCGTCCGGCGGAAAGTGCTGCGCAGGAATACCTGCAGTCGTGGATATCCTCGCCCGTGGCCGACAGTACCGCTCATGTGTGGTTCCGTCATACCTATCTTGGGCAGGGTCGGCCGCGGCGGGCATGGATGGCCGTCGCCACCACCGGACTGTTCGACCTCTACATCAACGGGCGCAATGTGTCGCGCGATGTCCGTATGCCGGTTCGCCGTGCAGGTGACGTTGGGGCGGTGAGCATGTTGTTCGACGTCACCCGTTTTCTCCGGCCGGATACCAATGTCGTGTGTGTGGCCTATTCGCCGCTCTTTCCCCGGAAGGAACATCGTCAACTGTCCGTAGTCTACTGGGGCGAGGACGGCAGCGGATGCCCGTTTGTACGCCTGTCCGACGGCGACTGGCTTTGCCGCGAGGCCGACAGCGGTTTGCTGCCCGACGGCGGGGAGTGGAAGGACGCTGCGCTTTATCCGTGGCGCTGCACGGACAAGGAGTTTGACCTCGCCTGTTGGCAGCCGGCAGAAGTAGCGGAGCCATCTTCCTGTTCCCCGGTCACCTGTGTACCCTTGCTCCGCCCTGCCGAGCGGGTGGTGCACATCAGCCGTCCCCGCTTTTTCGACCGCGACGGCGATACCGTCGTCTATGATTTCGGCAAGGCTTTTCACGGCATCGTGCGCGTCACGCTCCGCGATACCCGCAAGGGCGAACATATCTCCATCGGCGGACTCGACTATATCTGTAGCGGTGAGATCGACGAACAGGCCTTCCGCCGTTTTACCACCACCGACCAGCGGCGTGTAGTCATTTCGGGTGACAGTGATTTCAGTCCCGACCAGATACAGAGCGTCGAGGCGCTCGAGTTTGGCGTGACCGGCATGCCCAATACCTTCAGATACTGATTCCTCTGATATTGGCTGGCAATTTGTCGTGTTTCCCGTGTTTTCTTTTTCTTTAGTTGTATAGATGAAGAAAAAGCGGTACTTTTGTCGGTGCAATGTAGAAAACCGTTTTTTTTGACATTACCCCTATTTTTTTGACATTCTATTCATTATCATTTCACCAATATGAACAAAATCTCTACACTTCTGTCAAGAGGCGTATCGTCGTTGTTCCTTGCGCTTGCCGTTGTCGGCGCATCGGCGCAGCAACAGGATGATACCGTCATCTACGGCAGCGTGCTCTCCTCGATGAACTGGGGAGAGGGCCTCGGCCCCGGCATCTACTCGTTTGGCGCGACGACCGGCACCGCGTTTACCCCGGTGAAGATCGACGACCGCCTTGCGGCGCAGGGCGGTGGCGTCTATGCCAACGGCAAGTATTACTCCATCAATGCCGACACCAAGACGCTCAGCATCTACGATGCCGACACCTGGGAGCTGCTCTCGTCGAAGCCGGTCGACCATGTAGCGCTCGACCTCACCTACGACCCCACCACCGACAGCATCTACGGATGCTTTGTAGACAACGGTGCCAAACTCGGCGTGCTCCTGCCCGAGACCGGCGGCTACCGCCATGTGGCCGACCTCAACGGTACGCTCACCACACTGAGCTGCACGGCCGACGGCCAACTCTATGCCATCAGTTCGGGCATGCTCTGCACCGTCGACAAGGAGACGGGCGACCTTGACTATATCGGTTCGGTGGGCATCTACCCCATGTATGTACAATCGGCCACCGTCGACCCCACTACGGGCAAGTGCTATTGGACTTCCATGCAGGCCGACTTTACCTCCGCCCTCTATGAGGTCAACCTCGAGACGGCCGAGTGTACGCTCTGCAAGTCGTTCCCCGGCCAGGAGGAGATCTCCGGTCTCTATATCCTTCCCCATGTGTCGGCTACCGCTCCGGCCAAGATCGCTGATCTGACGGCCGCGTTCGACGGTGGCAACACCCAGGGCACGGTGTCCTTCACCATGCCCCGTACTACCAAGGGTGGCGCTGCACTCGATGCTTCCGTAGCCATCACCTATACCGTCACCATCGGCGACGTGTCTTCTACGGGCAGTGCAAAGCCCGGTGCGCACGTCTCACTGCCGCAGACCCTTTCGCGCGGTCAGTACAAGGTGGTGGTCACCACGACCAATGCTGTCGGCGAGGAGAGCGAGCGTGCCGTCCTCTCGTTGTGGGTGGGCAATGACAGTCCGGCCGCAGTCAGCGGTCTGGCCTTGAAGCGCACTTCCGCCACTGGTCTTTCGCTCTCATGGAATGCCGTAAGCAAGGGTGCGCACGGCGGTCATCTCGATGCGTCGAAGGTGACCTACAAAGTGGTGCGCCATCCCGACGGACAGACCGTGGCCGCTGCACTTGCCCAGACCACGCTTGCCGAGACCTTCGCCAGCGACACGCTGGCCAATGTGTGGTACGACGTGACCGCCTCTGCCGAAGGGCTGGCCGGCGACAGTGCTTTGTCCAACAAGGTGGTGCTCGGTCCCGGTATGGAGATGCCCTACACAGAGGATTTCTCCGCCGAAGCCCCCTTCGACTACTATACGGTGAAGGATGTCAATGCCGACGGCAAGACCTGGTACTACAGTGCTGCCTACGGCAGTGCCCAGTATGCCGGCGATGCATCGGCCACGGCCGACGACTGGTTGATGACACCTCCCCTCAGTCTGTCGTCTGACAATCTGTACAAGGTGTCGTTCGATGTGCGCTGCAATTCGCAGAATACCCATCGTCTGTCGCTCTCTCTGGGTGGTCTGCCCGAGGTGGAGGCCATGACCACGACGCTGATTGCCCCGACCGATGTGGCCACCAATTTCGAGTCGCGCACGATGGAAGCCAAATTTCATGTGGCACAGGGCGGTGACTACAATCTCGGTTTCCATCTGCAGAGCGAGGCCCTCATGCACTCGTTTGATATCGACAATATCCGTGTGACGCGCCTCACCTCCGCCGCTGCTCCCGCTGCTGTCTCCGCCCTCACGGTGACCCCGGCCGCCAAGGGTGCGCTCAAGGCCGACGTCTCCTTCCGTCTGCCCGGGCAGACCATCGCCGGCAAGGCTGTCGGCACCATCACCAAGGCCGAACTCTATCGCGGCGGCACCGTCATCCGTACCTGGGACAGTGCGCTCACGCCCGGTGCTGCGCTCACTGCCACCGACGAGTTGCCCGTCAACGGAAACAATACTTACAAGGTAGTGGCCTACAACGCTGCCGGACAGGGCAATGATACCACCGTCACCGTCTATGTCGGTGTCGATACGCCTGCGGCCGTACAGAACATCACGGCCGAGGAGACCGTCGACGGTACCGTCACCCTGCACTGGGATGCGCCCGCCACGGGTGCCAACGGCGGATATGTCGACCCCGCCCAACTCACTTATACCGTCAAGCGCAACGGTTGGAAACTCATCGGCGATACCCTCACCGCCTGCACGGTCAGCGACGAGATCGACGATCTTGGCGATGCCCAGCGCACCATCGGCTATACGGTCAATGCCTACTCTGTGGCCGGCATGAGTGCCGATGCCTACTCTCCCTACCTCTCTGTGGGCCGTCCCTACGCCACTCCGTTTGAGGAGTCGTTTGTCAACGGATCGGTATCCCACGGCGAGTGGACCACCTTCCCCGTCATGTCGAGCCGCTCATGGGCATCCTCCTATGGCACAGAGTCCTACGACGGTGACAACGGCTGCATCGCGTTCAGCAATGTGTCCACGCCCGACGAGTCGGTGCTCATGTCACCGAAGATACAACTCGACAATACAGTACGTCCCGTACTCTCCTTCTGGACCAAGCACTCGGCCATCGACGACCATCTCGAGATCATCGTCTACACGCCCGACGGACAGCAGCACGACCTGCTCTCGGTAGACCTCTCTGCCGCCACCGACGGATGGAAACAGTGCACGGCCGATCTCTCCGACTATGTCGCCAACCGCTATGTACAGTTGGGCTTCCGCACCGACAACGTGTCCAAGAGCGCCACGCTGCGCATGGATGCCATCAGCGTGACCGACAACCTCGACTACAACCTTGCCGTCGAAAGCATGAAGGTGGCCGCCCGCATCAAGGCCGGCGAGGAGAATGACGTCAAGGTGAAGGTGAACAATGTGGGCCGTCTCGCTGTCGACAACTACAGTGTGGCGCTCTACTGCGGTGACCGCCGGCTGACGCAGGCCGACGGACTGTCGCTCGCAGCCGGCGAAAGTGCCGAGGTGAACCTCTCCGTCACGCCCGCCGTGACCGACCAGCCTACGATGGCACTCCGTGCCGAACTGGTCTGCGACCTCGACCAGAACCCCCGCAACGATACCTTGTCGACCGTCTGCACGGTGGTCGCTCCCGATTATCCTGTGGCTACCCGTCTGTTGGGCTCCTGGGACGGTTCGTCTGTGAAACTGGCATGGACGGCCCCCGATACCGAGAACGTGAAGCCCGAAGCAGTGACCGAGGATTTCGAAAACTACGACGCCTTCACCATCAGTGATTTCGGCGACTGGACTACCGCAAGTTCGGGCGGACGCCAGTTTACCCAGGAGTTCCAGACCTCCGACGGCCGTTGGATCACCTACACCAACAGTGGCGACTCGCTCTCCTATCAGGTCATCGACCTGTCGCAGATCATCGCCACCGAGAAGGACGGCTGGAGCAGCGTCTCGGGCGACAAGATTCTCATCACGCCCTACCGCGGACTCGACAAGCAGGACTGGATGATCTCTCCCGCACTCTATGGCGGTGCACAGACCATCACCATCCACGCCAAGAGTCTCAACTTCCAGCACAGCGGCCTGGAAACCTTCTATGTGTTCTATTCCACCGACGGCAATACGGTCAACGACTTTATCAATATCGATGAGGTGAACGACGTGCCTGAGGCATGGACCGAATACACCTTCGAACTGCCCGAGGGTACCAAGTATTTCGCCATCTGCGCATCCGAGATCAATTCCGCCCTCTTCTTCGACGATATCTCCTACATCCCCGAAGGCTCTTCCTCGCAGCAGTTTGTTGTCAAGGGTTACAATGTCTACCGCGACGGACAGTTGATCACCGACACCCCGGTGGCCTCACCGTCCTTCACCGACAACGATGTGGAGTGGAACAAGACCTACACCTACCGTGTGACCGTCGTCTACGACAAGGGCGAGTCTGACTTCTCCTCACCGCTGACCCTGGCGCTGACCACCGGCATCAGCACCGTAGTGGCCGACGAGGCCGACAAGACCTCAGGCATCTACGGTATCGACGGCCGCTATCTCGGCCGCGACTTCGATGCACTGCCCCGCGGCATCTACATCAAGAATGGCAAGAAGGTCGTGAAGTGAATGAACAATCCCATAGGGACGACATAACAAAAGGTAGGGCTTCGGCCCTACCTTTTTTTGTTGCGGCCCACCATGTTGTCTCTGTACGGGGCAATTCATTGTATGAGATTGAACTATGCGCCCCTTACAGGGGCACGTTGTTGATAACCCTATCAAAACGTAGGGCTCACGCCCTACGCTATAGTCTGTCGTCCCTACGGGACTCGCAAATTGCGATAATTTTACCGGATACCAACAAAAAAAGCAGCAAGTTCCTTGCGGACTTGCTGCTCTCGGTCGGGATGAGGCGACTCGAACGCCCGACCCCTACGTCCCGAACGTAGTGCGCTACCAACTGCGCTAAATCCCGTTTTGCGGTTGCAAAGATACAGTAATTTATGGACAATACAAAATAAAAATGCCTTTTTTATCTTTTTTTGGAAGAAAAACGCTCGAAAATTTGCAGATGTGAAATAAAACGACTACCTTTGCACCTGAAAAACAAAAATGCAGGTATTAAAATGGTGCCATAGCTCAGTTGGTAGAGCAAAGGACTGAAAATCCTTGTGTCCCCGGTTCGATTCCTGGTGGTACCACAGATAAAAGAGTTACACAAAAGTGTAACTCTTTTTTCATTTACCATATCTCAGTTGATAGAGCAAAGGACTGACAGTGCCTATAAATCGGCCTTGCGTGCTTCAGTCTTCGGGCCGAATACTGCAGTGCTCGAGCCCGAATACTGGAGTATTCAAGGCCGAATACTCCTGTGGTTGAGCCCGAATACTGGAGTCTGCAAGGCCGAATACTCGAGTATTTCGGCCCGAATACTGTTCCGATGCGGGAGGGATGCGTCGTTTTGTGGGTAAGAATTAGGCGAAGGTGAGGGTTTTCAGAGTTTCAGATACGAAAAAAGCAGTCACGATGTTCGTGACTGCTTCATTGGGGGTGGGCCATCTAGGGCTTGAACCTAGGACCTCCAGATTATGAGTCTGTTGCTCTA